>NZ_JAUBQS010000107.1:0-10617 GCF_036701355.1 Microcoleus sp. Pol12B3 | reverse complement strand
ATTCTTTTTTCTAGGTTCAGTTTTTTGCCTTGAGTTCGCGGTTGTTTGAACCGCCTCTCTTCTGGCGCTTTATTAATATACTTATTTCGCAAGGTGTTGTCAAGCGTTTTGTGAAAATTTTTTTGTTTTTTTTGTAATCTATACGCATCAAGGGTTTTGGCTATCCTTCACTGCTCCGACCTCCGCTGGCTGACTCCTCTTTTAACTATGGGGTCTTTTTTTCGACCAAAATACGGCTTTTGCCCTGACAATCTCCCGCCCATGGGTAGAAGAACTCTGTAGTTCAACATGATTATGGGCCTTAATTCGAGTATAGGTAAGGCAAGGTTAGAGTGTAAGCTGTGAGGCTGCATCATGGGGTTAGGATGACAGAAGCAGGCTGGTGCATGAGTCATATATAGGTAAGGTATGTCTGCATTTCTTGAACTTTACTGAGGGACTTTTGGGTCTCAGATTGAGCCGATCGCTCTTAACAATTCGTCTGATTCAAAATCCAGAAGTTGACACGACACGGTACTTTAACCCGGATCAAACTCCCAGGAATCGATCGTCGGCAAAAATACACTCTCCTGAATTACACCCCGAAGCTCCTTCAGTTACCCCAGTTATCAGCCTTTGATGAGCGAGCGCGAGTTGGTCTCCTCAACATCTACATCTAAAAAGTGCAAGTGACTCTCTTCCTCAGTATTGACCGCAATGACCAAACCTCTATTCCCCCAAGGAGCTATCGCCCGGGGTGAGGCAGGGCTGCTAAAATTCCCTACTTGAATCCCTTGACTGTTTAACACTTCTATCTGCCCCCCAACATCTGCCAACACCCATCCCCAATTAGCCACACAAGCAGATACGGGCAAACTTTCAAGGGGAATTCGCGCCACCTTGAGTGGCCACAATTTCATCAACAGCACCGCAGCTTTACCACCTTGGGGAATTCCCAGCAAAGTATAAGGCTCAGGTGTCAACAGCATCTGTCCGACGCTGGCAGACAACCGCACAGAACCCACCGGCGTGCCGCGGCGAGTGTAAACTCTAAAAATAGTTTGGGGATTTTTTGGTTCGTTGTCCGGCCAAACTGCTAAGACGTGTCGCCGATCCAAAAAAATTAATTCTGGTAAATAATGTTCCGGTAACGGCACAGTAGCGATCAGCTTCAAGGCTTTTTCCTGATCGCCCGCACTGCTGTTTCGAGCTAAAGAATAAAAACGCAGTTCTCCCGGAACCGCTACTGTCAACCAGTGACCGCGAGGGTCAACAGCAGCTTTAAAAGCATCTGGACCTTGCCTCAAACCCATATCGAGCAGGCACTGAGGCTCCCAAGAGTCTTCGTTGAGCCAGTAAAGTTTTTGCGGAGTGAGAACGCAGCAGCCGTGGGAAACAGGTAAAATGCCCCGCACGATTTCCGGCATTAATGAAATAGAAGTAGACATTTCTCCTGTAACTAGCTGTTTTTCCGGCTGAGACCAAACCTTCACCTCTGTACCTACAGCAGCATAGAGATACGTTTCAGTGGCTATTAAAGCAGTCAACGGTGCTGGAAGTATCAGTAGCTTGGGCTGCGAAAGCGCATAGCGCACAGTCCCAAGTAAATTAATCGCCGACAGTGATGCTTTTTCCTGTTCAACTTCTAGCAAAGACTCAGTTTCAGACTTCAAGCTTTTATCACCGCTGGTTGTGGGGCTTTCCCAGGGAATAATGCAGTCGCCCAATTGCCTGACAGCGGGGTCGTACATGATCAGCCGCAGAGCTTGAGCCATTTGGGAAGCACTGGCAAAACGGCGGGCTGGCAGCTTTTCTAAAGATTTTTTGACTATTGCTTGCAAAGGTTCGGGGATGGCGTCGGGAAATTGCAAGCGCTGATTCAGGTGCGCCCACCTCAAGTCTCCGGGGGTTCCCCCGAAAGGGCGGTAGCCCATTAGCAATTCAAACAGCAGAATTCCTACTGCATATATATCTGACATCGGGGAAAAAAGACCGTAAAACCGCTCAGGGGCCATGTAAGCGGGGGAACCTACGGTAGCGTCGGGAGAAATTTCTTGGTGGAGGCGAGTGGTACCAATTTCTGGCAGCCGACGCGCGATGCCAAAATCAGAAAGCCGGGGCGACCAACCTTTTGCTCCTAAAGTTAGGAGTATATTTTCGGGTTTGATGTCGCAGTGAACTACGCCTCGGCGGTGGGCGTAGTCTAAGCCTGCTAAAACTTCCATAACTAGCTGTAAACCTTCGAGCAGACGCAAGGGGCGGTCTTGTTTGAGCAGGTTGCGGAGGGTTCCTCCCTCGCAGTAATCCATAACCAAGTACCTGCCTGTAGCTGTGTGTTCTAGAGCTCGGCAGGTAACAATATTGGGGTGCTGCAAGGTGATCAGAAACCACAATTCTCGTAAGAATTCGCTAGTTGGGGCTTTTTGATGACTAAGTTCTTTGAGAGCAACCAGTTGGCTGGTGAGGCGGGAGTCCTGGGCGGGAGCTTCTCGAACGCTGGCACAAAAGACTCGACCAAATTGTCCTTGTCCGACTAGCCCTAAAATGCGGTACTTAGAATGTTGCATCGGTCTAATTATAGAAAAAGCTTGAGCTAGTATTAAAATATGTAAATAATTCTGACAAAAATTCAAATTTTTGAATCGCTCGCCAGGTACAGCCTATGTTATCTCAGGTTTATTCTCAGCCTCCTTGAGAGCGATCGCACACTCGCACCTACTAAAATCGTTGAGCTTCGGAATCACTATCAATCTTGCCGGATGTCGGTACCCGCTCGGGAACTACCTGTGGCTGCTATTTTAGTCGATCGCGACTATTACAGTTTTTTCAATGCCATGCAGAAAGTATCTAAGGTTTTAGCTTTTCAAGGCTAAGCTGGAGAATCGGGGCGAGGGTACAGTGATATGACCAAAACAGAAGTGCGGTTATCCCCTAGGGGTTAGAGAGCCAGAAGCCAATGCTGTCGTCAAGGCATCTTAACCTTTTTGAGTGTTAGCCAAATTTTTTTGCGCTTTAAATAAGTTGATCGTAACTTGCTAAATACTGAACTTGACAGGAGCAAACATCAATATGGTTAAAATTATTAAACTAGATCCAATTGCGGAGGAAATAGCAGTCGAAACCCGATCAAATATCCTGTCTGCCTTACTTTCCAAAGACTTAGACGTTCTCAAGGAATGCGGGGGGCGGGGAATGTGCGCTACCTGCCATGTTTACATTAAAGAAGGCATGGAAGGCTTGTCGGACATGAACCGCCGCGAGAGAAGGACGTTGGAAGTCATTACTACGGCTAGAGCCAATTCGCGACTTGCTTGTCAGGCTCAAATTATGGGCGAGGGTGTGGTTGTACAGTTGCCTGCGGGGATGTACATTAATGCTATTGAAAATGTCGAAGCTCTGATAGGCCGCCGGGCCCAGCAAGATTTACTACACCCAATTACGGGTCAAGTAGTTGTAGAATCGGGAAAGTTAATTACTCGTTCTATCGTTACACAGCTTAATGAAACCCGCTTTCAAGTAGGACAATATTTAGTTCGGACTAAAGAAGCTTAAAACTGATATGTTTGTATTTTAGTAGTAGAGAAAAATCTATGTTGAGCCAACTTGCGCGTTTGAGCATGGAAGCAGACGGACGCTACGCCAGTGCAGAAGAACTCCAATTTTTGAAAGACTACTTTCAGTCTTTGAATCACCGGATGAGTGCTTATAAAAAACTTCAAGCCTCGGAAACAGAAATTATGCGGCAGGTGGAAGCACAAATGCTGTCTCTAGACCCTAGTTTATTTAGGCGGGGGGCTAACGATGTCACTGAAAAGTGCCGTGGAGATATTGTGCGGGTGTTGAGGCATTCGGCGGCAGCACTATTGATTAATGATACGGAACGGTTGCGCGATCGGCTACTACTTTGGTTGCAAACTATCTTAGGCGCTGTTCAAGTTAGAAATAGTGCAACCGTGACCTACGATGTGATGAAAAAGGTTCTCAAGCAATATCTCACGGTGGAAGAAAGGAACCTATTTTTTCCGATTCTGGACATCAACCGCACATTACTCGGCAAATAATCAAGGGGGTTGATAAGTTAACACCGATAAACTGTACCGTTAGGAAGAGTGGCTCCAATCAACTTCGCTCCCGTCAAATCCGCCTCAGTGAGAATGGCTCCCCGGAGGTTGGCTCCTGTCAAGTCAGCTTTCTGCAAGTTGGCTTTACTCAGGTTAGCTTTGCTCAAGTTAATTTCATGCAGACAAGAATTAGACAGGTCGGCATTGATCAGGTAGGCTAGACTCAAGTTGGCTTTGCTGAGGTTTGCCCCGCTCAAGTTAGCTTCCATCAAATAAGCACCGCTTAAGTTGGCTTCGTTCAACAATGCCTCTGCCATATTAATTCCCGTTAAAAGTTTGCGGCTCAAGTCTACACCGCTGAGGTCGGCCCCGCTGAGGTTGATACCGCTTAAGTGGCTGCCATTCAAAGTAATGTTTCTCAGGTAGGTTTTGCTGAGGTCTGCTTTGCACAAATTGGCTCTATCCAAGCAAGCTTCGCTAAGGTCTGATCCAATCAAGCACGCGCCGTTTAAATAGGCTTGAGTGAGGTTAGCTCGCCTGAGATTAGCTTTCAAAAGGTTGGCTTTGCTGAGGTTTGCACGGGTTAAGTTGGCTCCGGCTAGGTTGGCTTTGGATAATTCGGCTCCGGTGAGCTGTGCTTCAGTCAAGTCTGCCTCTTTCAAACTCGCTAGACTTAAGTAAGCATCTTTGAAGTTTGCCCCGTTGAGATTGGCTTTAATCAGATATGCTTTACTGAGATTGGCCTCGGTGAGAACGGCTTTGGTGATGTTAGCGGCGCTCATATCTGCACCTATGAGATTAGCATTGGGAAGATTTGCTCCGGTCAGGTTTGCCCAATTCAGGTGAGAGCCAGCTAGGTTGGCGCCGGTGAGATTGGCTCCGATGAGATTGGCGCCGCTGAGACTGGCTGCCATGAGGTTGGCGCCGGTGAGATTGGCTCCGCTGAGGTCAGCTTTGCTGAGATTGGCTCGGCTCAGATGGGCTTTGGTGAGGTCTGCCCCGCTGAGGTTAGCACCGATTAAGTAGGGTCGTTGCTGGTGTTGGTTGAGGTTTGCCAAAATTAGAGTTGGGGCATCGCTGGAACGGTATAAATCGATCGGACTCAACACAATGCCGCGCAGATTTGCCAGTCTAAAATCTCTTTCGCCGGCTGCATATCGAGTTAGAAGTTCATTGGCGTCCATTAAGTTCTAGCAAAATGTTTGAGGTTTTGATGGCTTTTAAATTTTAAGAGTTTCTAGAGTAAGTTATGAAGTTTCTAGCTGCTAGTTCTCATCAGGTTTTATTTGAATTGCTAAAACCTTATTTTTAAACTCACGAGCTTTTTTATAATTTAACTCACAGTTTTGATGATACGGTCGATAATATGGCTGCCCAAAAATCGATTTGACAGCTATTAGCAACAAAGTAATAGCTATCAAATAAGTCAGTTTTTTTGACAAAGTTGACTGAGAATAGCTTCATGGTCTTTTCCTTCTTCGACCATAGAATCTGCTGGTTGGAGGCGATCGCGCAGCCCTAAAATAAAGCGGTTGCAGTCCGAACCTAATGATTCGCAGGAGGTTTGCAGGCAGTGGAGTTCTCGACCTGTGAGCTGACTAAAGAACGAACTTAAAATACCTGCTTCTAGAAAACAGGCTGGTCGCTTAGACTTGGGGGCTGTTTTAGCAAAAAGAGAGTTAGCAATTTTTACTATTAAAAATCCCTGTTCGGAATAGCTGGGGTCAAGCTCAAATGTTCCCCATCCATGAGTTTTCCAACACTGCTGCAATGACTGAATAAATTCTACCATTTCCATTTCAGAAACTGGCTGACCGTAGTATTCGCTGACTTCTTCGCAAAAACGCACGTAGAAGTTTTTACCCCACCAGCGACCGCAGTTGAAAAGCACAAGGCGGGAGGCTTGACCTGTTTCTTGTTCTAAGCCAATATAAATAGCTTGAATCAGTGTTTCTGGGAGTGCTAAAAGCCGATCGCCCCGGCGGTTTTCGAGGAGACCGAGTTCGAGGTCGCCTCGGACGTAGGCATCGCTAGCAAAGTAGTTTCCAGGGAGTCGGGGCTGTTTGAGTAAGTCGGCAATATTAATCATCGGAAATTGGGAATGGGGAATGGGGAATTGGAAATTGGAAATTGGAAATTGGGAAGAAAGCAGATTATTTATTATCTTGGTCAATAATAATTGACTGTGCTTGGTCGAAAAATGGTTGCAATATAGCCCGGGCTTGCTCGGAAAGCAATTCTTCTAAACGAGTTTGCAGCAGATTGCAAACAGTTGCTTCGATTTTTTGAGTTTGGTGGGCTTCGACTATGCCGGAAAGCCAGTCTACAAGGCGCTGTTCGAGAAAATTTCGATCGTTCAGCAGCATAGCCATAGCACAGTATCGCAAGACTAAAACCCAGTGTTTGAGCGATCGTTCTAAGGTTTCTTGTTTTTCGTCGGGGAACGTTTCTTGTAGTTTGTTGGCTACTGGTTGGAAGATGCTTGCTTCCTTCTCTCGCAAAAATTCGTAAATTTTTAAGCGCTGGACAAGAGTTACAGCTTGACGCTTAAAACTTATGAGTTCTTCGCCTTTTAAAAAGCGGTTTTCTGCCTGATCCAGCAGCGCCTCAATCTCAGGGTGCATGATTTTAATTAAGTGGTAATCGGTAATTGATAAAAGGAAGGAAGTTCGGCAACGAGCAATGTACGGGATGTAACGGATTTAACTAATGGATTTTGAGGGATGAGGAAACAGTGGTGAGGGAAGATGGATGAGGGATTGCCCTATTTTTCATTTCTATTCCTTACACAGATTAAAACAGGTCGAATAGGTCATCAATGGTGACTTCTGCTTGTTCAGAAATAGAAATTGCTGGCAAGGGTGGCGGTAGGGGTAGGGCACCTACTTCCGGAATTCCTTCCCAAGAAATAGCTTGAAAAAAGTCTGCTACTGGCTGGGTTAAACTCAGAAGTTGACCGGGGGTCGAACCATTGGGGGTTTCTAAAGATTTTCCCAGCCAATTATAGTGACCAAAGAATTCTTGGACAGATTGGTCCAACCATGAAGTTTGACTTTTCATCTTTCTTCCTGCCTGGAGAAATCCACCATCGCACTTTCGATCGCGAAATTGGTGGGAGGAAAGGCAGGGCAGGGGATGTGCCTTTCCAGGTTGTTTACCGCAATATTTCACCGTGTTGCAGTCGATTTTGAATATCGCGGGCGTTGGCACCTTCGTTGAGCCAGAATGCTGCTGCATCAATTTTATCTGGGTTGCCAAGCAGGAACTTGCAATAGGTTTCTCCCATTGAGTAACATTGGAGTTCTATGCAGCTCAGAGGCTTTTTGACTAAAGAGCCGAAGAAACCGGCGAACAAACCGGCGTATAGGTGACAAACCGGTTTGCCTACGTCTCCCAATGTGCGAGCAACTGCTGAGTCAAAGAGGTTGATGAAGATGCAGCCGTGTTTGCGATCGCTCATGTCCACTTCCCAGCGACCCCAACCTTGAGCCGTGAAAGGCCACCACCAAGTTTCTAGCAGAAACATGAGATTTGACTGGCGAATGTTCTGGCTGAATTCGGCACTAAACCATTTTTGAAAAAATTCGGAATCTTGAAGTCCCCACTGGCAACCAATAGTATACATGATGACAGAGGACGCGGGGCCGACTTCTTCTTCGAGCCCCTCCACCAAACCGATAATGAAGTCTTCACTGGTAAAAATGTTGCGCGATTGATTCCAGTCGTCAATTGTACCCATCTGGCGATCGAAGGCAAAAAAATCCTGAAACCTATAGTGGCTGTGAGTTTTAGGATGCTTTTGCTTCAGTAGCGATTCGTTGTGGGGGGAGATTTCTTTTTTGGCAGTAGAGACCATTGGCGGGTTATTCCTTTTTGGTGTAGTTTGGTGAAAATTAGAGTCAAATAGTGTGGCCTGTGTATCCAATTTAACTTTATTTTTCTAAAGGCAGGCACAGGGTATAATTTTTCACTGCTATATAAAAATTAAAAATTCTAGGATGTTAAAATTGGGGGCTTGTTGGGAGTTCTGCCTTCGGACAACTGCTCTCTGAGTGCTGGCGAAAGTGGGTATAACCTTAAACGGCTATGTGTTATCGTTTTGTGCAAGCTGTCCACTATATATAGGGCATATGGGGATGAAAAATCACGCTTGTATTGCAATAGGCATCAATCAATATCAGTTACTCCAGCCTTTGAGTTATGCCCAAGAGGATGCAGAGGCGCTGTACGGTTTTTTGACTGAGGAGGCGGGTTTTGCGCCGGATGGATGTCTGCTGATGACCGATAGCTCGCCGTCGCTGTGGGGTCAATCTACATATCCAAATCGGGAAAATATTCTGAGATTGACCAGAAGCCTCTGCGCGGAACATGTGCAACAGGGAGATTTACTCTGGTGTTTTTTTAGCGGCTACGGTGTCAGCCATGAAGGTAAGGATTATTTGATGCCTGTTGACGGCAATCCGGCTGACATTAAGGGTACGGGGATTCCGGTAGAGTTGCTGTTGAATACTCTGAAAAACGCTCCTACGGAAACGGTATTGGTGCTGGTTGATATGAACCGCAGCCAGATTGTGAAAGCGGGGGAAACGATCGGCTCTCAAACGGTTGATCTGGCGCGGGAACTGGAAATCCCAACGGTGCTTTCTTGCCGCCCGAATCAAGTTTCGCGGGAAACTTCGGCTTTGCGTCAGGGGTTTTTTACGACGGCGCTTTTGGAGGGGCTACGTTCGGGACAGTGCATGACCATTAAGGGTTTAGACCGTTTTTTGAGCGATCGACTGCCGGAGCTGTGTGACCACCATTTGCGTCCGAAACAAGAACCTTTGATGGTAGTGAATCCTCCAGGAAAGGCTAATTTGGTGATTTTGCCGGATGCTTCAGGGGTACCAACTGCTGCGTTGGCCGGACGCAACGGCAATATGACGGTTGGTACGGCTGATGGGTTCGATCGCCCGCAAATGGCGACGGCTACGGCTCGAATGGATCTGCCTCCGGCAGTTCGCAACGCTCAGGATTCCCCAGTTGAGATGCCACCTGTGTCGCAGCCAAATGCTGTGGCCCCTGCCGATCGGGGGGGCGATCGACCGAACTTGCAACAGCCGGAGGATGAGCATAACGGGGGGTCGGATAAGTCATTTTTGCAGCAGCTAGTTTTATGGAGTTCAGCTACGGCTTTGGTGCTGCTGTTGGGTGTTTTTGTGACGAACAAATCAATTTTTATTGGTCAGCAGGAAGGAGATCCTCGATCGCCTGCTGAAAATGGCCAAAACTCTGGATCTCAAAAATTTATTGGTACTGGGGGGTCACAGAACCAACCGCGAGCGGTGCAAGCAGGGACTGGAACCAAGCAACCACCATCGAGCCAGCAGGTGTGGGCTGAGGCGAAAACTTTCCTCAAGGATGGTTCGGCTTCTAGTTTTAATAGAGCGGTGGTTAAGGCTCGAACGATTCCGGCTAGCGATCCGCTCTACCCCCAGGCTCAGCAGGATATTGAGCGCTGGAGTTTGACAATTTTGGATATAGCTAACGGGCGGGCTGCTCGGGGCGATTTCCAGGGGGCGATCGGCGCGGCTAAATTGATGCCGGATGTCAATAAGCCTGTTTACAATCAGTCGAAACAGGCGATCGCTCAGTGGGAGGAGCTATCCAAAGACCAGGATGTAAATATTGCTTTGCTATCGGCTGCTAAGGGTCAAATTAAGCGGGGGGTTGCATCTTCTTACAGTAAAGGCATCCAGCAAGCTAATAAAATTCAACCCGGTCAGCCGAAGTATGAAGAAGCTCAACAGTTAATTGGAGACTGGAGCGAAAGTATTCTCAAAATTGCTCAGTTGCGCGGCTCCCAAGGAAAGCTGAAAGAGGCAGTTGAAGCTGCTTCGCTGGTGCCATCGGGTACTAAGAGTTATCAGCAGGCTCAGAAGGATATCGCCAATTGGAAAACTAAGCTTCAACGCCAGAAAAAAGGTTGATTTAGTTGATAATTTCTCGGTTTCCCACCGGGAAATTATCTTAGCGACTGGCCAACATGGATCGTTGGCTCGATCGATACCTCTTGATACTGCAAAAAGAGATCTACACAAGGATAATTGAAAACCAATAATTTTATTCACCATTTCCCCTGCCCAGCTTCGGCGCGAGGGGATTTTATATGCTCCCTCCCTGGTCTGCTTCTTTTTGTAGAGTAAAAGAGAGCGTATGAGGTGGTTAATTGGGGCTGCATAATAGTGGATAATTTTGATTTTTTTGTGGATGGACTCATAAGACCGAAGGCGTTTATTTTCAAAGCAGGCGGGACGCCTAACCCTACTCACCACAATAACTCTCAAATTGTGCAACGCCGATCAATTAATATCTTTAACTAACATCCATAGTTCCATAAACCTGCGACTTCACCGTCAAAATTGTTTTTTTTAACTATAAATATTGCTGCAAACATATATTTTAATTATCAACCATTGCTAAGGTATTAATGGTAATAGTAAATTTAAACATTTGATTTTATACCATTTTTTTAAAGATGTGATAGACTTGTGTAAAAAGTAAAGGAGAGAATTACAATGTCTGGTCGTCCTCATAT
>NZ_JAUBQS010000106.1:0-10679 GCF_036701355.1 Microcoleus sp. Pol12B3 | reverse complement strand
TCTATCCTTTCTCTTCGCTGTGCTTATCTCAATGGTCAACTTTCTACTTGATGTATCTGCAAAAGTGAGATGCACCCAATGACTCTCTCTCTATTTAAGACTAATGCTGTAAATGTAGCTCGTCCAATTGGAGTCAAACCAACTATTGATAATCCATCCGCAGACCAAATAAAATGTTCGCCCCAACTATCTTGTCTGGGGTTAAACAACGGTACTTCTACGTCTGACTGAGCATCTATCGCTCTAGTTTTATCAGATTTCTTGCGGTTGCAGTGAAAGCAAGCTAGTGCCAAATTGTCAATATCGTTAGTCCCATTTTTAGTTAAGGGAATGATGTGTTCGATAGTAAACTCTACGTACTGCCATTGTTCGGAGGCATGACAATATTCGCACAGACAGTTTGCTCTCTGACGAACTTGATTTTGGATATTTTCAGGAATTTGACGGCGAGCGGACATTTCTACACAGTAGGCTGAATCTGCCCCAAGAAAATATTGCGGACAGTCCGATTGACAAAACTGAGGTAATCGTCGATTTCTTCGTAAAGATTGAGTTCTTGTTCTTCGTCAGGATTGAGGGGCAAACTTTGTTGTTTGTCCAACAGTTCTTGGATGCGATTTTTGACAGCGGTGGAGGCTCTAAAAATTGGTATGCCTTCCACTAATTCAATTCCGACAGCTCCTTCTATAGGTAGAGTATCGCGCAGGTTTTCCAGTTTTGGCAGGATGAGCATCGTTGTGGATTTTATGGGTTTCCATCTTGATTATATCTAGGTTTTTTTCAATCTTGCCTCACACTATCGGGTACGCCCACCGCCGAAATCCCCGATATCGCCTTTAAATTTTGACACCGAATCAACTCATTAAAATCCAAACTGCGCCCTTCAATTTGCGCCACAGCCTCGATCGCCCCAAGCAAATGTCCTGCCGCTTCCGCTTCGTTGTAACCACGCCTTCCCGCTACTCTAATCGCCCCTTCGTCAGCATCTAACTCTACTTGAGAACTGCGGTTGTCGCGCCAAATTCGAGTCATGGCCAGTCCCGTCAAACCGCCCGCGATCGCAGTGCCGATCGCATCTCCCTGCAACAATTCTACAACAGTCCCGACAATTCCCGCCAAAGCCGCACCTTGATAAATATCCGGTTTAAACCACTTAAAATTGCACAGAAAACTTACATTCCGCAATAGCAGTAAATCCCGCTGCGGCTTAGATAGCAGCCGCCACAAATCAAAATTAATATAAATCGGGCGAGATTGATTCCAAGGCAAAGGAAAATCGCAGTCAATTACCGTTGATTGTTGGGGCTTATTAATAATTTTACACGTCATGCGGCCGGAGGCTGGCATCACATCTAACAGGCGGCGAATTTCTGGATCTGGATTCATATTTTTTGGGAAGTGGTTATTGGTAATTAGATTTATTGCAGAAAATTTTGATTAATATGTCAACCGCAGATTCAAGGCAGATAAACTCAGATAAACGCAGATAATTTTTAGATTGTTTGGGAATGCTTGCAATTTGAGTCTAATCTGTAGGGACACGGCCTTGCCGTGTCCTTGTCCCGTAGCTCATTTAAGGACTTTTCTTAGAGTCAGATTTGGGACATTATTGAGCTTTCGGAGTTGCTTTTTCAGTCTTCGGCGAAGGCTTCGGACTGGAAATTGCTGGGGCAACTGATGGCTTTGAATTCGCGGCTGGGGATGGCAGTGGTTTGGGAGAATCAGGGGCTGTTAGCGGGGCAGCAGGGGCTGTTTTAGCGCCTAAAATGCTGGCGTCTCCAGTGTCGAAGGTGCCCGCGATGCAAGCGATCATCATTGTCGCTAAAGTGCCGACAAATAATGCTTTCCAACCGAGCTCGGAAATGTCTTTGCGGCGGGATGGAATTAGGGCGATCGTGCCGCCGACAAATATGCCGACGGAGGCTAAGTGGGCGAAGCCGGAAAGGGCGTAACTGACTATTAAAACTGTACGGTCGCTCACCAGTCCTTTGGCCGATGCTTCTGCTAAACTTTGATAGGGCGGAATGGCTGTTTCTAACAGCCTGCGACCGATGATTACTGATGCTTGCCAAGAGTCGTCAATGGAGACTCCTGTTAATAGCGTCAGGGGATAAAATAAAAATCCCATAATGTTGGCTAAGGTGACAACTTTGAACAAGCCACCAATTGGGCCGGGCAAAATGGCCAGCCAACCAAAGAATTGATTGATTAAGGAAACTAAGCCTAAAATTAAAATCAAAACAGCGGCAATAGCTACTGCCATTTTTACACCGTCCAATGCACCAATTATCGCTGCATCGAGAGGGCTGACTCGTTCGATCGGTTCTCCCCCAACAGTCTCTTGTGGCATCGCTTCGCCGTCCATTTCGGAAAGTTCTTCGCCCACAAACTCGCAGCCTTTAGGCTTCCGTTCTTCCTTGGGAATGCCGCCCATTGTCAGCGGCACGCCTGTTTCGGGGACTAAGATTTTGGAGAGAACAAAACAAGCGGGAATGGCGATAATTGAAGCTGAAACTAAGTGTCCTAAAATATTGGGAAAAACTGGCTTGAGAAAACTAACGTAAATTGCTAAAGTTGAAGAAGCTGCCGTCCCAAAACAGCAAGAGAGGATTGCACAAAGTTCCGAACGAGTCATTTTCGGCAAATAAGGCTTGACGACAATTGCCGCTTCAATTCCTACGAAGATATTAGCAGCGCCGCTGAGGGCTTCGGCGCCGCTCAACCGCATTGTCGTATAAAAGATTTTGGCAAAAAGTTCGGTGATAATTTGAATCACGCCAATGTTGTATAGCAAGGCCATGAGGCCAGAAAAAAATATGACGGTCGGTAAAGCTCGAAAGGCAAAAATATATCCTAAATTCACTGCCGGATCTTTACCCGGTATCGGTACAATATTGCTCCCGAATACAAATCTCGCTCCAGCGTCAGCAGCGGTGAATACTCCATCGAGTAGGCCAGTAAACCACTCTAGGGCGATGCGAGTTGGGGGGAACAGGAATACTAAAAATCCTAAGACTAATTGCAGTCCAATGCCCCAGATGATGACGCGCCAAGGTATATACTGAACTTTGCGATTTTCTGAAAAAACCCAGGCGATCGCACACAAGCCAAAAATGCCCAGAAACGAGATAAGATTGTAGATAGACATGAGCCTAGTCCTTGAAATAGTTGAGAATGCCGATCGACGGTTTGCACCACATCAGTTATACTATTCATCTGACGGCAAATACTAAAAAAAATAACGGGCCGATAAATTACGCACTCAACAGCGTACTTATGTCATTGCTTAGGTCATTCCGAACTCTGCGGATCTTTAGCAACCCTTGATTTGCCGTAATTACCAGCAGTTTAGATAGAAACTCTAACACATGGAAGCTTTTGCTCCACATCCTCCTGAATGGACTGCGACGGCGGTTCACGCTAATGAGTTTTGCTGCCCCAAGTGCGGCGCTAGCTGTACGGATGCCACTGAGGTCTGGATTAATCGCCGATCGCCAGTATATACCGAGTTCAACCGTCGCAAGTGGCAAGAATTTTACCGCTGCCAGTGCCATGGCGTGTGGTGGGCCTGGAGTAACGATAGGCCTCCTTCTGAATTTGTGCGTCGCGATCAGAGCTCGGAGGAGGGATCGAATGAGGGTCCGGATGACGGCCCTGATGATGATTTTTAGAACGGTGACAGAATTTTTGCTTTTCGCTTTTCGATTTTTTTATTTAAAATTAGGGTAAGGTGCGCGGCCCGGCGCACCCTACATTTAGATAAGTTAACGCCAGTTATCAACTAATTGAGCACGTCAAGTATTCCCTTGACTACGCCTTCCATGACTCTTTCAATTAAGCTCAATTCATTCTCGCCGATCGACTCATTTAAGAGCATTGACTGAATTCGCTGTCTGTCATTGCGAGTCAGTTCGCCTGACGAAAATATCTGCTCAACTATTTGTTCAGTTAGAAATGGGAAAGCTGGAGTTTGCATGGTTGATCTCTAAAAGCATCAGTATTTTGTTTTTAACTGTATTAGAGGAGCCAGTTATTGTGTGGGTTTTTACTTTCTCACCCCATCCGTGCTCCAATCATAGGAGTCTGGGGGGAGTTTGTCAATACACTTGTTACAGATCAATACAAAATTTGCCTTAAATTTCCGACATTCTGGCAACGGGTGGTTTTGGAGTGCGATCGACCCCCGGCTGTGGCGGTATTCGATAGACCTTTTTAAGTTTATTGGCACTTTGGCGGAACATTACAGCTCAAAAAAAATCAAAACGAGAAGAGATTAAAATTGGTAATGGAGAATTTGCTTTTCTGAATTCCCTCTTCCTTCCGGCTAATGACTAATGACTAAGAACTAATGACTAATGACTAATAGCTTCCTCCAATGACCTATTTTCGTTCTGCTCTAATTTTGACATTAGGTTTTGGGCTGCTACCGCTAGCAGTGCGATCGCAACCTGTCGTTCCCGCTACTGACGGCACGAATACTGTTGTTAAGTCCGAGCAAAATCGCACAGACATTAGCGGCGGACAACTGTCGGGAAACGGGGGAAATCTGTTTCACAGCTTCAGCCAATTTAATCTCAGCGAAGGTCAAATAGCTAATTTTCTAACTAATCCAACTATTCAAAATATTTTAGGGCGGATTTCCGGCGACAATGTTTCCGTAATTAACGGTCTGATTTCTGTAACCGGTGGCAACTCGAATTTATTCTTAATGAATCCGGCGGGAATTGTCTTCGGTCAAAATGCTAGATTAAACGTGCCGGGGTCGTTTTTGGCGACAACTGCTACAGGTATTGGTTTCGGCGATCGCTGGTTTAATTCTAGCGGAATTAATGATTACAAAGCTTTAGTGGGAAATCCCAATCAACTTAATTTTAATAACTTACAATTTGGTACAATTGTCAATGCGGGAAACTTAGCCGTGGGCACCGGACAAAGTTTAACTTTAGTCGGTGGCACAGTTATTAATACAGGCAAATTATCCGCTCCCAACGGTCAAATTACTGTGGCTGCTGTTCCGGGAAAAAATGCAGTCCGTATCAGTCAAATCGGCAATTTGTTGAGTTTAGAAATTACTCCGTCTTTGCATTCGGAAAAAGATGCGATCGCCCCGGTTTCTTTGCCTCAGTTGCTGACGGGCCCCGGCGTAGCGTCAGCCACAGGTTTAACGACTAACGAACAAGGTCAATTGGTACTGACTGGCGGCCAAACAGTGGGGATAAATGGGGGAAGTGCGATCGTCTCCGGTTCTGTAAATGTATTTGCTCCTTCTGGGAATGCTGGCGGCACAGTTAATATTTTAGGGGAAAAAGTCGGACTGTTCGGCGCAAATATCGATGCTTCCGGGACGAACGGCGGAGGTACTGTGCGGGTCGGAGGCGGTTTCCGGGGGATGGAACCTGTTCCGAACGCACTGGTAACTTATATTAGTCCTGATTCTACGATCGCAGCCAACGCGATCGACCGCGGTAATGCCGGCACTGCGGTAATTTGGTCAGACAATACAACTCGCTTCTTTGGCAAGATTAGTGCTCGCGGGGGCATCGCCGCAGGTAACGGCGGAAGAGTAGAAGTTTCCGGCAAAAATGCTTTAACTTTCCAAGGAAAGGTCGATACCCGCGCAACTAACGGTGCGATCGGCAATTTGTTGCTAGATCCGGCAAATATTACGATCGTCAGCGGTAACGGCGACAGCAGCGCGCCATCAACCGGTGGCGGACTCGAAGCGGCACCAGAACCCAATGAAACATCGATCTCAGAAGTGCAGTTGGAACAGATGGCGGCCGGCAGCAACGTGGTTCTAGAAACCCCAGGCTACATCAGCATCCAAGACTTGCCCGATAACAAACTTTCGCTGCAAGCGATCGCGGGAGACACCGTAACATTTAGATCGGGCGGAGTGTTTTTTGTCAATGACCCCAACGATTTAATCGAGACTCAAGGTGGCAACATCAACTTTTTCGCCAGCAGCATCTCTCTGGGCGGAGTCACTGCTAACGGCGGGAATATCGCTCTCACGGCTAACGGCATTGACTTTAGGGGCGGCAGCAATTCCGTCAGCAGTGCGGGGGGAACAATTCGCTTGCAACCCAACGATAACCGAGCGATTCGGATTGGTGGCACTGGCGATATTTTGGGCATTTTAGACTTGACGGCAAGGGATATCGGCGCTTTGGCGGGGGGTTTCGGCTCGATCGCGATCGGGCGCGAAAACGGTAGCAGCTCGTCGATCGCGATCGTCGCACCCATTACCTTCAACAGCCCGCTGACACTTCAAGGCAGCTCGATCAGGATCGACAATCCCCTGAGCACAACCGGCAGCGCTAGCTTGACTCTCGACGCGCCCAAAACCGATCTCAACGCCAACATTGCGACATCTGGCGGCGATCTGACTTTTACAGGAAACGCATCCCTCAATGCTGACGTGGCTTTGATCGCGGAAGTTACCGGCAACATTCTGTTCTCCGGTAGCCTAGACGGAGCTCGCGCCCTGAGACTAGACGCTCAGCGAGTGCTGTTCGGCGGTACAGTCGGTCAAGCTGCACCGCTGGCGAGTTTGTACGTCCACGCCGGCAGTACCGAGGTTTCGGGCAATATTGCGACATCTGGCGACATGACTTTCAACAGTAACGTCACAGTCGATCGCAGCGCCGCCCTAGCGGCCACTACCGGCAATATCGCTTTTGCCAATACCCTCGACAGCATCCCGGGCCGAGCTAATAATTTGACGCTGCGCGCTGGCGGCAACATTACTTTTGAGGGCCTAGTCGGTCAAACTCAGAGGTTGGGCCTGCTCTCGGCTGACGCTGCTAGCGTGACGGCTGCTTCCACAATTACAGCCCGCAGTTTGAGCGTTAACGCGCGAGATTCTGTTACCTTCGGGGGGGACAGTACGGCCGCTTTGGGAGCCGATATCAAGGCAGAAAATGTCCTCTTAGAGGGTAATTTAAGGACGGATGGCGGCAGCGTGAACCTGCAAGGAAGCGGCGAGGTTCGGACTGGTAATATTACCTCGAACGGTGGGAGGATTCGGGTTGAGGGAAATACTGTTTCAGCAGGTGCGATCGACTCTTCATCGGCAACGGGAACTGGAGGCGCGATCGCTCTCCAAAGCAATGCCGGCCGTTTAACTGCGGGAGCTTTGAACGCTTCCGGGGCGATCGGCGGAAATATTGCTGTCACCTCTTCATCGGGCATTTCGGCTCTCGATCTCAACTCCAGCAGCACTTCAAACGGCAACGGCGGGGGCGTTTCCCTGAGCGCGACTGATAACATTCAGTTGGGCTTTATCAACGCTCAAGGCGGCACTGGCGGTACTGGTGGTAGCGTTGATGTGACAACCCTCGGTTTGTTTCGCTCGAACAATGTTTTCAACGATATAGCGGGCAATTTTTCCAGTATTTCTACTGCCGGAGGTGCGGGGGCGGGGAGGATCGCAATTCGCCACGGAGGCGCTATCGATCGACCGTTTGTAGTTGGCGGCGCGATCGACAATGGAACCCTAGGAAGCATTAATGCTGGCGCGGGAAACGCCATTTTGCCCACTTTTTCTTTTGGACAAACTTACACCCAAGGAAGTTTACCAAATCAGATTTCCCTAATTACACCGGGCGCGCCCTCTACTCCTGCACCAATTCCCGAACCAATTCCCGCACCAATTGCTGCACCAATTCCCGAACCAATTCCCGCACCAATTGCGGTACCGCCTGTAGTGCCAGTAGTCCCCGTAAATCCCGATCCGGCGGTGTCACTTCCTGCATCTGTGCAAGTAGAATTGCGCTCGCAAAGTCGAGACAAAACTTCCCAAATTAACCCGGATATTTTCCTTCCTTCTCGCAGATTCGATTCGGTAGAGTCGGGAGTTTTAGCATTTGAGAAAACCTTTACTCGCGAATACGAAAAATATCTAGACTTGCCCGCAAGAAGACCGATTAGTAATATGTCGGTGATTTACGAAAATCTTCGCAAAAACGAAGAAATTACCGGAATTAAATCGGCAATTATTTATATGAATTGGGTCAGCAGAGCGGATGCAGGCGCCGCCAAACAAAATGATTCTGTAGTGGTGGCCAGTCAGGATTTATCTAATCTATTGCCTGTGAGAACCAACCTCGCATCCCATCCCCCTCATCCCTTACAACATAACTTGACCCAGAGGTTGCAGCCGGATGGCAAAGAAGTTTCCGATGTTCCTAACGGGGAGCATTTAGAATTAGTGTTAGTAACAGCTAACGCTGAACCGAGGCGCGTTTTAATTCCAGCGACAACACGCTGGCAGGTGTTACAACTAGCTGACGCATTTCAAAGCGAAATAACTAATCCCCGCAAAAGAAGCAGCATTAGTTATTTGGATACGGCGCAAAAACTTTATCGGTGGTTAGTTGCGCCAGTTGCCACAGAATTGGCAGCTTTAAAGATTGACAATTTAATTGTAATTCCGGCAGCAGGTTTGCGGAGCGTGCCGTTTGCGGCCCTTCACGACGGCAAAGGCTTTTTAGTTGAGAAATACAGCATTAGCGTGATGCCGAGTCTGAGTTTAACTGATATCGGCTACGACAATATTGCTGATGATGAAATTTTGGCGATGGGGGCGTCGGTATTTGAAGATAAAGCGCCATTACCGGCGGTGCCGGTGGAGTTAGAGTCGATCGCGCCGCCCGATCGCGGAAAATCATTTTTGAATCAAGATTTTACTCTCGGAAATTTGCAAGCTCAGCGGGCAAATCGGCCTTTTGGCATCATTCACTTAGCAACTCACAGCGAATTCCAGCCTGGGGAACCGAAAAATTCTTACATTCAGTTGTGGGATACTAAATTGCGTATCGATCAAATGCGGCAGTTGCGGTGGAATGAACCGCCGGTGAATCTGTTAGTTTTAAGCGCGTGCAGTACCGCTTTGGGCGACGAAGAGGCGGAGTTGGGGTTTGCGGGTTTGGCGGTAGCTAGCGGTGCTAAATCGGCTTTGGCGAGTTTGTGGGAAGTCAGCGATGAGGGGACTTTGGGGCTGATGACGGAGTTTTACCGCCAGTTGCGAACCCCCAGACGCGGTGGCAATTTGATGATTAAAGCGGAGGCTTTGCGGCGCGCGCAATTGGAGATGCTGCAGGGGCGCGTGCGGATTCAAGACGGGATGCTGCGAGTCGAAGGGCTTTCTACGAGTCTAACTTTGCCTCCGGAAATTGCGGCGCGGGGCGATCGAGTGCTTTTGCATCCTTATTATTGGGCAGCCTTTACAATGATTGGCAATCCTTGGTAATAGACCTCTTGCAAAAATCCTTTTTATCAATTGATCTGCCGGAGAGCCCGTCCTAATTATTTTTGCAAGAGGCCTAATGAAGATGTGGAATGAAGAAGGAAAAAGAGGCGATTTGTACTCGCTTTCATTACATGGTAATTCCCCTATTTATACTCTAATTATGCAGCGCCCACATCTCCTAGGAAGACTAACGGCGATCGCACTTCACTCTGTTTTGCCGGATTTTGCAGGAAACTGTGGAGCGATCGCACTCCTGACCGTAATGTTTAGCCGTCTTCTTGTTAAGAAATGTTAATATAAAATAACTTTTATTTTTAAACTTAAGTTTTTATTAAAGTTTCGGATATTATTTATGTATTAGAGGATACATCTACTTAATTAATTAACAATTTCTAAAAAAAATAATTGAGTATTAATACTGACAAGAGGCTGTAAGAATGATTAACTTACCGGGCTACGACATTATTAACCAAATCCATGAAAGTAATAATTCTTTAGTTTACCGAGGAGTGAGAAAGCAAAACAACCAACCGGTAATTCTCAAATTTCTCAAACAAGATTATCCGATGCCAGCTTCGTTAGTTAGATACAAGCAGGAATACGAAATCACACACAATCTTAACCTAGAAAGTGTGCCTAAAACCTACAGCTTAGAAAAATACCATAACAGTTTGGCTATCATTTTCGAGGATTGTGGTGGAGACTCATTAAAGCTCTTGTTGGCTTCTCAACAACTTACCTTAGAAGAGTTTTTATTAATAGGTATTAAAACAACCAGGGCTTTAGGTGAAATTCATCTACATAAAATCATTCATAAAGATATCAATCCCAGCAATATTATTATTAACTCAACCACAGGGCGAGTTCAAATTATAGATTTTGGCATTTCTACTGTTTTAAAGCGCGAAAATCCTACCCTGAAAAATCCTAATGTTTTAGAAGGCACTCTTAGCTATATATCGCCGGAACAAACAGGCAGAATGAACCGAGCAATAGACTACCGCACAGATTTTTACTCATTAGGAGTCACTTTTTACGAACTCCTAACGGGGCAATTGCCATGGGATTACAGCGATGCAATGGAATTAATCCACTGTCACATTGCTAAACAAGCAGTACCGCCCCATCAAATCAATCGAGAAATTCCTAAAGCTGTTTCTGATATTGTGATGAAGCTATTAGCGAAAACCGCTGAAGCCAGATATCAAAGCCCTTGGGGAATTATCGCTGACTTAGAAGAATGCCTAGAACAATTAAAAACTACGGGAGGAATTGCAGATTTTGCGATCGCCCAAAAAGATATTACAGATAAGTTTCAAATCCCTCAAAAACTCTACGGCAGAGAAAATGAAGTTGAAACATTATTAGCAGCCTTTGAGCGAGTCAGCAGAGGCAGCACCGAAATGATGCTAGTATCCGGTTACTC
>NZ_JAUBQS010000016.1:0-128616 GCF_036701355.1 Microcoleus sp. Pol12B3 | reverse complement strand
AGCCGTGTGCAGTGAAAGTTGCAAGCACGGTTCCGAATGGGAGGGAGAGGATAGTAATATCTTCTCTCGACCCTAACTAGGACACGATTAATTACACAAAACTATGGGCTACAAGCCTTATAGAGTAAAAAATTAGCAAATAATCAGTTTGCAATTAATTCTATTCAATTACTTGATGCAACCGAGTTACTCCGTCGGGGGAGTGCTACGGCGCTAATTAATCAAGCTTTGGTTGACCAAAGTCAGATACAACAACTGTCTAATCATGAGGAAGCTACGAAATAGCTTTCTGCTAGTGCTGCTAAAAACCCTAATTGATTTTTGAACCAGTATCCATCATAAGGGCGATCGCATCTACATACTGATTTTCCACCATCAACTTTTTGTCAGTGCTGGCACAAATTTTTCGCTAAACACCTCAATAAACTGCTCTTGTTCTCGGTTAACGTTGTCCAAAATTAGTTCACCCAACCCCTATTCAATATCTTTTTGCAACTACTCAATATGCTGCTCTGGGTCTGCCGAGATGTGGAGGTGTTGATATAACTCCTCTGGTTTCACAAACTCCCCGGTGGCATCAAATTGATTTGGTGTTATCAGTTCGGTCAACATTTTGCTTCTGAAGATGTTACTACGCCATTTATCGTGAGCGCCTTGTAGTGCTTTCTCTGCATTACTGTCATAGGAAAGCTGCACTTTCAAAATCATTGGTTTCCCTTCTCCCCCACCGCGACGAAACGCATCGACGACTTTTTTTAATTTTTCAGGTGGGCGAGAAGTAGTAATTAATCCATCAGCCCAACTGCCCAACCATTCTGCTGTTTCTGGGGTAACTGCCGCGCCGATAATTAATGGGAGAATTTCCGGCCGGGTATAGAGTTTTGCATCTTCTACGCACACTAAACCGCGATGGGTGACGGTTTCTCCTGCCCAAAGGGCGCGGATAATATCGACACATTCTTTGAGGCGCGTGTTGCGGCTCTTAGTAAGTCAAGTCACTTATCCCCAGTAATATTTATCGTTCAACGCTTGACCGCTGCCAACCGTGAGCCAAAAACTATTTGGAAACATTTCTGCCAACGTTGCCGCAGCTTGGGCAATAATAGCCGGATGATACCGCTGTCCGGGAGCGCAAACAACCCGATAGGAAAGCCTCGGCGTTGCTTGCATTGCTGCACCCAACCAAGACCAAGCAAAACCACTTTGTCCTTGCGCTTCACTCCAAGGATGAAAGTGATCGGAAGAAAGGATGTGGGTAAAGCCAGCTTGTTCGGCCATTTGGACATATTTCAGTAGTTCGCTGGGCTTAAACTCTTTGTGGGAAGCATGATAACCAATTTTTGCTATCAGTTTTTAGGAGTTTTGAGTTGACTAGGGGCGGTGCATCCTTATCCTCCCTGAGTTTTTAGTTAAAATATCCAGACTTACAAGCAGGTGATTGAATCAAGACGCCTACTAAAAGTTATGAGTTTTGAGTTAGATAAGTTTTGACTTCACCCAAAATAATCTTGGACTCAAAATTCATAACTTTCTGTATAACGGTTAAGCTTATGAGCGGAAAATTCGCCTATAGCGAGCTTCAATTACCGAGTAAATTCCATAGGCAATTAAACCCAAAGGTACTAAACCCAAAATCACTGGACTAAAAGGCTGTTGTCCCAGAATTGCCAACACCTCGCCCAATCCCTTCGTTTGACTGGCATCCGATAGCCTTGCTGCTTGAATTAAGAAAAAACCGATTATAACAAAAACAATTCCACGGGCAGCAATTCCGAATCGACCCAACCGTGTCGCCCAATTTTGCTCGCTTTGGCTCATTTCTTCTAGCTTGAAATGGCGGCGAAATTTGGCTTTATATGCTTCATAAAAATAAGAAAATCCTACACCAATAACAATTGATCCTGCCAATCCTACCAGCCATTGTCCAAACGGTTGCGCTAAAATTTGGGCTGTCAAATCTTGGGTTGTATCGCTATTACCACCGCCCGAACCAATTATCAGTTTTACAGCCGTTAAAGCCAAACCTGCGTAAGCTAAAGCACTTAAGGCGTAGCCAATGCGTTGGGCAATTCGCTTGGCATCCATTTTCTGTCCTTGGTGTTCTGGATCTAGAATTGTCTGAACGATACGCCAAAGGGCATAACCAATAATGCCAATCGTTACCAAAAATAGCATAAATTTACCGAAAGGTTGGTTAACAATGGCTGATAATGCACCGGTAGTATTGGTTGTCCTGCCGCCCATACTAAAGGCTGCTTGTGCTGCTAAAAAACCGACAATAAAGTAAACTAAGCCTTTTGAAGCATATCCCAATCTTGCCAGTCGCTCAAACCAGGCATGAGAAGCTGCTTGTCGAATTGATTGTTGAATGTTGTCGGTGGGTGAGTTCTGCGGTTTCATATCTTTTATACTTTAGTTGTTAACGGTGGCTGGCCTAGGCATATGGTGAGTTCCTTTCCAGTTAAATGAGTTTTTAAACAAATAATTTATGTTATTATCTATTAATTTAATAATTAGCTTGTTTAGAATTTTTTTTCATCAGTCTTGAGCGGGAGTGTCAGCGGTTGATTGATTTATAAATTTCACATTTATTAGCCTTGACAAATCTAGCTTTATGGGCTATGAGATAGCTTCGATGATGGAGCAGTCGGCCAGCAGTCTAGTATATCTTTGATTCAAACTTGTTTAACCAAAGTTTTAATAACAATTATAATTGACGGCGCTAAAAATAATTCCAAAAAAAACAATGAAAATCTAAATGCTGTCTAGAGTGTTAATGTGTAATTGGAAAGCAAATATCCCTGCTTTTTCATAAGGAGCTGGGTGACCAAATTCCCTGCTGCCATTTGTTTAATTGGGAAATATAGCAACAACACCTCACCTGCTTTCCAATACTAATCTAATAAAGGCAGCCCTGCTAAAATTACGCTTAAAAATTAGCCGATATAGGGAATAAAAGCGCACATAAATGCCACAACTCCGTTGACACAAAGCAGTATCACTTGCCAAACAAAGCAATAATGGTTGTAATATACAAAGCATAAATCATTTATGAATTTATTACTGCCTCCCTGAACTCGCGGGGAAGGTGGGGTGGGGTAAAAGATTTATGACTACTGCAAGGATTGCTATAACAGATTAATATGCGAATTGGTTCACATAAAAATCGTTTTCACTTGTTGGGTTAAATGGTCAATACTCGGAAGGCGATAAAAAATTTGTCCGGGTAATCTTGCTTGCAACGAATAGCTTCCAACTCGCATATGAATAGTTGGGAATCTGGAATAGCTGCCCTAACTAGCTTATGGATGTTGTAAGAATGGATGCGCCCCAGTGCGGGAGTTGAGAATCAAGCATCTATCGCTAATACTCCGATCGCACTTAACTCAAAGCTTTATCATAAATTTTTCCTCAATCATCTTCCATCAGGTGGATATTTTCTTATGGCATCAGACAGATGGCAAGGTTGGGCTAGTTAGATTAAATAGAGATAGAAGCAAGATTTTGAAATGGTGAACAAAGACAATAGACGTTTTGCCTAAGTCGATTTTTAAGACTCTAAATTCCCATTGTCGCAAAAAGTTGATTGTTCAGAACCGGGAGGATTTTAGGAAAATCAAATCAACCACAACGGCAGTGACTGTGTTGAGTTCAACCTTTTATTTACCGGAAATTGCCGAATTCGGTACCCAAACATCCGGCATCCTGTCCTGCCCTTAACTGACTTTTCAGGAAAACTCTAATAGCTAACCACAAGGCGCTCGCTTGCGACAGGAAGACAAGCAGAACCTATTTCTTACGTCGTTTGCTTTGATGCTCAATTCAGAAATAAGGTGTATATAATGAATCAACTGAATCAACCAGAATCCTTGTCGCAACCGCTGATCCAAAGCGATTTCGTTGCTACTTTTCGCTTGTTTAGTAGATTTAGTTTCTGGATACAGTTATTCTTTGGTGCTGTTTCCGGCATTGTTTTATTATTTGCTATGTTGGGTCGCAACATGAGCGAACAAACCAATAATGCAGGTATTGGTTTCGGAGTATTTTTAGCAATAGTTGGTCTGTTATTGCTGTGCTTTAGAATTTTTTGGGATTTTCGCTATAGGCTTTTAGGGCGACTTTTGCACGCAGAAAATTCCCAGGTATATCCCAGCAAAGAACATATTACTCACACCTTACGGATTGGATTAGTTTCTAGTTTGGTGGGGGTATTAATCGCGTTTGTGGCTTCTGAAGAAACAGTGGCTGTAGTTCTAGCGAAAACTCTTAGTCAACCGCAAGCGATGGCAGCTTATGCGCCAGAAAATGTGATTCGTTCCCTAGATATTTTTGTGACGATGGCTAACGTCAATCTGATTGGCGCTCACTTTTTTGGAGCTGTTACTTCTCTTGGGTTACTCAATTGGGTAGAAGAGTAGTTGGCAAAATTAGCGATCGCTAAAGGGAAACACAACTCCTATGCAGTCAAGACTTACAAGCGCTGGCCGATTTAACTAAGGTTTTTGGTTTTACACTGTCTTGGCAAAACAGAGCGAAGACAGTGCAGCTACAAGCTAAACAAGTTGGCTATTTTGATGAACATCTAATCAGAAATGAGTAGCGATTGTTGCCGCTAATGGTAGTCAGCTTGAGCAACTTTTTTTAAAAGGTAATTTATTTATTCTGTTGAGAGAGCTTCCATCTACATTTATATTGATTTATATATTTTTAACTGGGACAAACAAAACTAAGGCTCATATTCCGAAATATAATCTATAGCCGTGGCATTCAACTTCCTAAATAACCCTGTCAACGGGTTTCTGAACAAAGCCGTGTTATACAGTTTCTCTATTAGGAAATGTACTTAGCAGATTAGGTAAAAAACCCGGTTTCTGGCGCCCCTCCGTAAGTCTTATATATAATGAATTTTTAGGCGGGCATAAAAAATTCTCCTTTGAGGTAGGGCTGATGTTTCCAGTGTGGTTGCAGGCAGGATTTTGGGGTTTAGTGGGGGGTTCGGCGCTGCTACTGGGAGCGGCGGTGGGTTACTTTGTCAGCATTCCCCAGCGCGCGATCGCGACAATTATGGCTTTTGGCGCCGGTGTGCTAATTTCAGCGCTATCCTTTGAACTGATGGATGAAGCTTACAAGCGCGGCGGTTTCGACTCGACGGCGATCGGCTTTTTGGGTGGCGCTGCTGTCTACACAGCCGCCAATTGGTTTTTGAGTCAACAGGGAGCAAAACACCGCAAGCGATCGGGCGCTTTGCACCCAGCTAAAACAGAGTCAGGCGATGGCGGATTAGCCATCGCCCTCGGCGCGCTGTTAGACGGGATACCGGAGTCGATCGTCATTGGTGTCAGCATGATTTCTGGAGGCGCTGTCAGTTCGGTGACAGTAGCGGCAATTTTCCTCTCCAACATTCCCGAAGGACTCTCTAGCGCCGCCGGCATGAAAAAAGCAGGGAGATCGATCGGTTACATTTTTGGAGTTTGGGGCGCGATCGCACTTATTTCCGGTATCGCAGCATTATTAGGATATACCCTTTTTAGCCACTTTTCTGCGGAAGTAATAGCCGCTACTACCGCCGTAGCAGCAGGGGGTATTTTAGCCATGATCTCAGATACTATGATTCCCGAAGCATTTGAGGAAACTCACGATTTTGCTGGACTAATTACTGTCTGCGGTTTTTTAGCTGCTTTTGTACTCAGTAAGTTAGCAGAAAGATAATAGATAATTAGCGATCGCTCATCACTAATGTAGAATTGCTCATTACTGAGAGTTATAGTGTTTTTGATATAGACACAGATGAATTGGATATGTTGCCAAGCTGTATCGAACCACAAAAAAGCTTATAATTCACATTAAAGTTCGCCGCCGGTCAAGAGGTGTTGGAAAATTTATGTGCGTCAACTTAGGGCAGATCCTGCACGAAAGCTACAAAATTATCGCTTTGTTGGGACAGGGAGGGTTTGCTAAAACCTATACGGCTGCACAAATAAACCAACCAAATCATCCTCTGTGCGTTGTTAAGGAAATTCCTTTTCCCTCATCGAACGATCGCCACGTCTTGGAGATGGCAAGAAAGCGATTTGAAAGGGAAGCTAGCGCTTTGCGCCGTCTAGGAAAGGACTCGCGCATTCCCGAATTATTCGATCGCTTTGAAGAAAACAACCATTTTTATTTAGTTCAAGAATACGTTCAAGGACATCCGCTCAATCAAGAACTCGCTGCAGGCGATCGGGGGAATGAGAAAAAAACCGTTGCTTTGTTGCGGGAAGTTCTAGAAATATTAAAATGTGTCCACCAAGAAAATATAATTCACCGCGATATTACACCTGCTAACTTAATTCGGCGCGAAACAGATAAAAAAATTGTTCTAATTGATTTTGGGGCGGTCAAAGAAATCAGCACTTTTACCTCTAACTCTACAGGTGAAATATTCACATCGCAGGCGATCGGCACCAGCGGTTATATGCCGGCCGAACAATACAATCCGCGCTCTCTCCCGCAACCCTACAACGACATTTACGCTCTCGGAATTATCGCCATCCAAGCTCTCACCGGGCAACGTCCCACCAATCTGCCGCAAGACCCCGAAACTGGGGAAATTGTCTGGGATTACTCGACGCCCGATCGTCCTGCGGTACAAGTTAGCGACAAGCTCAAAAATATTTTAACCAAGATGGTGCGTTTCCACTTTCAAGACCGCTACCAATCTGTGGATGAAGTTTTGCAAGATTTGGATTTGTCGATCGTCGCACGGCCCGATTTACCCAAAACTTCGCGGAAGTTGCGATCGGGCTTTTGCTGGCTGCTCTTAGCTGTTGCGGGAATCGCGGCTTTTGGGGCGATCGTATTTTTAATCCCCAGAATTTCTCCGCAACCAACGTTGCCTACACCCTCCGCCGATGGTGTAAGTTCCGGCGAAAAACTCTTAGTGCAAACCTCCGCCCTGTGGTCAAAACAAAGGGGAATCAATGAGTTTGCCGACTCAAATTATCCCGAAGCTTTAAAATTGCTCAAACAGTCCTGGCGGGAAGACCGCAGAGATCCAGAAACTTTAATTTACATCAACAATGCTTTGCTGAAGGCAATAAATGCAGAATATTACACGATCGCAATTGTTGTTCCTATCCGCCGCAATCAGGACGGCAGCATTCTCAACGCAAATTTAGCCGAAGAACTGCTGCGCGGTATTGCTCAAGCTCAAACCGAAGTTAATTTAAGTCTCATCACACCCAATGACAGCAGCAATAAAGATTTTCCCGGTCAAGGATTTCTCGAACCAAAAGCTATTAAAAACAAAGGTCTCAAAGTCATCATTACTGATGACGGAAATATCAAATCTTACGCCGTCCAAAGGGCTAATTCACTGGTCGCCCAGCCCGATATTTTAGCAGTCATCGGACACTACACCAGTGACATGACTGTGGAAACAGTAGATATTTACAATCAAAATCAACTAATCGCCATTTCTCCGGGAAGCACCACAGAAGAACTGACGCGAAAACCGCGAAAATTTTTCTTTCGCACGGCTCCGACAACTAGCATAGAAGCTGAAGCTTTAGTAAATCAACTGTTCTTGGTCGATGAGAAAAAAGTTGCAGTATTTTACAATCCCAACAGTCCGTTCAGCGCTTCTTTGTGGGAAGAATTCAAAAAGCAATTTAAAGCAAAAGGAGGCTCGACTTTTAGGCTAAGTAATTATTACGATTTATCTAAAAATAATTTTAACGCCGAAGCAGCAATCAAAGAAGTTGAGAAAGCAGGAAAAACAGCCTTACTTGTCATTCCAGACGGTCAAGTCACTAATTCCCTAGAAAATGCGATCGAAATGATTAAAGCTAACGCCGATCGCAATTGGATTGTCGGGCCCTGGACTCTGTACGAGCCGAGAACGTTAGAAGTAGCAAAAGAGCTAAAGTCTATTGAAAAACTAGGAATATCCCTGTTTTGGCATCCGCTAGCAAGCTTTGACAAAAAGTTTCCTATAAACGCGGAAAAATTATGGGGAGGCCCGGTGAATACTCGATCGGCCTTAACCTACGACGCCGCCCGGACGCTGATTAAAGCGCTAGAAATGCAGGCACAACCCACTCGCGAAGGAATGCAAAAAACCTTAGCAGATCCAAACTTTAAAGCCGAGGGAGCCACGGGTATAATTGAGTTTGACTCAAAGACTGGAAATCGGAAAAATCCTCCCAAACGAGTAGCGCATATTGTACCCTGTTCTACAACAACATATGGCGTTACCTTTGTGCCTATCGAATTTCCCACCGCTGCAGCTGCAGGTTTAAAGTGCGATTGAATTGATATGTTGTGGCATTGTCAACAAACCTTTCAAGGGCTGGCAGGATGCCCAGCCCGCAAGAAAAATTACTCTTTGTGGAACAGGCCGAAAAGCGTTGTTAAGCATGATGCAATATGTGGGAGTAATTGATATCTTGTGGGATTGTCAACAAACGGTCCGGGACGAGTTTTACCAAAAATAATTGCCTAAAACCAAAAATCTCATAAACCCGCCCCCACCCGACGATAAAATCCTGGATAGAGAATTGTGCAAGATGTGCGAGTGAATTGATATCGTGTGCCGAACGCAACAATCCGCCAGATGTTTCAATCTTACAGCCGACTATTGTCACAGGTGCAACATATCAATTTATTAGATATATTAAACAAGGTTAGTTTTTTCTATAATAACGCTTATGGCTGTCAATCTCGCTTCCCCAACAAGTTCTAGTCTCAAACCAGAACCACAGAATATCTCAGCACTCAAACAAGTCTTCCAGACAATTGATGCCGATAGCTGTCCGGGTTCCTATAATTTTCATATGCACACAGTCTACTCCGACGGGCGATTGCAGCCAGAGAAATTGATGGAACAAGCCATAGCCGGAGGTCTCAAAGGCTTAGCTATCACCGACCACCACAGCACCCAAGGCTACGTTAAAGCTCAAATTTGGCTGGACAATTGGAAATTAAACCATCCCGACAAAAATAGCGAAGCACCCAGTCTCTGGACAGGCGCTGAAATTAATGCCGAATTGCTCAACAATGAGGTACACATACTCGGTTACGCCTTCAATCCGCAACATCCCAGTCTCAAACCATACCTACGAGGTAAAAGCACTGAAGGCACTTATTGTTATTCAGCAGCCAGGGTAATTGAAGCTATTCATGAAGCAGGAGGTTTAGCAGTTCTCGCACATCCTTGCCGGTATCGATCGACTGCAGATAAACTAATCCCAGAAGCAGCCCGTTTCGGCATTGACGGTGTAGAAATTTACTATGCTTACGGTAATCCCAATCCTTGGAAACCCAGTCCCATACAAACTGCTTTAGTCAAAGAGTTAGCAGAAACTTATGGTTTGTTGGGAACTTGTGGCACCGACTCTCACGGCCTGAGTCTTCTAGTCCGAATCTAGATAGTTCGGAAATAAGAAGTGCTTTATCCTGTCATTACCAGTATAAGGGTTAGCGGATATATTTCTGATGAAAGCAATCACCATGAGTCGAAAACAAACAGTTTATCAGGTCATATTATGTCCGCTAAAATGACTACTATAAAATTGTTTGGTAGTGAGGACTTCAGTCCTCATAAAAGTCTGTGAACTGAAGCTTTCACTACTTTCCTTATAACGGCTATTTGACGGGAGGTGATATCATTTCGATCGCCACGACGAGCTTTCGCCTTCCAAAAGAAAGCAATTGCCAAACCAGGTAATATGGTTGCAACTCCGAGAGACATTGCGCCCTAAAAACCAGTCGCCCTTCTACCGTTCTGGGAACAACTGACAGGCCCGGTTAGTTGGCTGATTTGCCCAATCCAAGCGAGAATTCCCAAATCGATCCATCCAACCTTCCAAATAAGCCCGATTAGCCTTCTTTTCCTCTGGATCTGAGGTATTCATTGGATGAGGTGCTAAACCCAAAATAGTCGCCGTCGTCACGCAAAACATCGACTTTTGAAAACTCTGACAAATTTGCACCCGCACATCGTCTTCGCCGCGACAGCTAGTGCGATAAACTTCGTGCAAATACTCCGGCAAATAATGACGCATATCTTGCATCAATTGAGTTGGCGGAATCCCTGCACCTCCAATCGGTAAAGGGTCAGCAAACAAAGCCCCGTAGGCAAATTCTCTTTGTTCTTCCGGGATTTGATGAGCTTGAGCGTTGTAGGAAACTGTACCAAAAAACGCAGTACCCCGAAAGAAAATTGATTCTACATAAGGCACTGCTACATCTGGTAAAAATGTTAAGTTAGCCGAGGCCGGAATGATATCGTAGACTTGACCGCCAATCTTGACGCTGTAGGTAATTGGCAAACTAGCGGCGCTAACCAAACCTGCTAAGACAAAATCAACTACGTCTGCGATCGACTTAATTTTCCCGGCTTCGTAGGAATCAGATAAGTCTATGAACAAATCGCTCATTACCCGCCAAAACTGACCGAGACCTGTGTAGTAAGCCAGCATCCGCACTTGTTCAGGCAAAAAATCAGGAAATGCTTTGTTGAGTCCCTGCATGAAAAAATTGCCTTTCAGCTTAGCAGCGATCGCCTTTTCGACCAAACTGCTAAATTCCGGGGAATCCAAATAACTGTCCAAACCGCCGCCGCCGTGCCAAAGCATTGTTCTCATGCAATACTCAGCATACTCAAAATTTATGCGATCGTGCCATAAATAGCGCATTAATTTGGGCACGGTCACATCTCCGTTGAAATATTTAAAAAATGGGAAAAGCACTAAAAACTGTTCTTCTGCAATATAATTGAGATTGCGAGAATAGGCATCTAAAACAATACCATAACTTTTCAGCACGCCGACAACTTCAACTACATTTTCCGTAGAATCAGGCAGTAAAGCTTTGCCTGATTCTAAAAGGTCAATGTATGCGGCCAGGGGATGGGAAGAGGGTTTTAATACGGTACTTTTCATTTTTATTGAACCTTAATTGAAGGAAGGCACGACAAGGATTTGAACACAGATACACTGATGAATGGAATAGGTAGGGACAGGCCAGTGCCGTGTCCCTACAGCCGTCTGCTGTATTTCATGGGATTGAAAACTGCCATAGGACTTTAGTCCTATGCTACGAACCTATGGAATATTTTATTTCAAGTTTTGAGCAATGACTTTAACTTGGGGTGGCACATTAGCTACCATTCCGATCGCAGTTTTTTCGCTCAAAGCAACTAAAACTCCCGGCTGCACTCCCATGATGGCGATAATTATTGCTAAAATCAGCGAAGGGATGCGATCGCGCCAGCGGACTTGCGGCAAATTTACCACCACATCCGAAAGGCGGCCGAAAAAGGCGCGGTTGACCATAATTAAAAAGTAAACAGAAGTTAAACCAGTCCCGATCATGCAGAGCAAAGTTTGCACCGGAAACACTGGCAAACTGCCCCGGAATATCAAAAATTCCGCAATAAATCCAGCCAAACCCGGAATCCCCGCACTTGCCATCACGCCGAGGATCATTAAACTGCCAATCATCGGCAAACCGCGGTCGGGATTGAATAAACCTTTGAGCACATCGATGTTCCGAGTGCCGGATTTTTTGTAAACAACGCCGACACTCAAAAATAGCAGCCCCGAAATTAAACCGTGGCTAACCATTTGCAAAACAGTTCCCAACATACTAATCGGAGTAGCTGCGGCGCTAGCTAACAAAATGTAGCCCATGTGAGCGATCGAACTGTAAGCTACAATTTTTTTCATATCTTTTTGGGCGATCGCGCAACTCGCCCCGTAAAGCACGCTTACCACAGCCCAACTCGCCAACCAAGGTGCCGCCACCGCCCACGCATCGGGAAACAAACCCAAACCAAAGCGCAGCATCCCATAAGTTCCCAGCTTCAAAAGGACCCCCGCCAGCAGCACCGAAACCGGCGTCGAAGCTTCTACGTGAGCATCCGGCAGCCAAGTATGAAAAGGCACCAAAGGCATCTTAATACCAAAAGCCAGCAACACCCCCGCCAGCAAAATAATTTGCCTTACCAAAGGCAAGGGCAATCCTCCTTGCAAATGGGATGCGCCCGCTGCACCAACAATATCGAAACTCGAAGCACCGCTAAGCCAACCAGTGCCCAAGAAAGCAGCCAGCAGCACAATTCCCGCAAATGCAGTATAGATTAAAAACTTAGTAGCAGCATAACCTCGGCGCTCGCCTCCCCAAATCGCAATTAACAGGTAAAGCGGAATCAATTCTACCTCAAAAAACAGGAAAAACAGCAGCAAATTTTGAGATAAAAAAGCCCCTGTAACGCCGCCACTAATTAACAGAATCAAAGAATAATAAAGTCGAGGTCTGCGGATCGACTCATCCGTAGCGTAAATAGCTATTCCTGTCAGCAGAGTATTTAAAATTACCAAAGGCAGAGCCAAACCATCAACACCGAGATTGTAATTCAATCCCAAAACATCTATCCAAGGAATGAATTCCCCAAACTGCAACTGACTGGTACTGGCATCAAACTGAAATGCCAAAATCACCGAGAGAATAAAAGTTATACCCGCAATGGCGATCGCGACATTCCGAACTATTTTAGAACTCACTGAACCGGGCCAGAGTCCAATCAGGGCAGCAGCCAACATTGGTATCCAGATTAAAGCACTGAGCATCAATTAAAACTTTCCTTTGTTACACAGTATTTAGAGCTATATTTAACATTAACGCATAGCCACTACATATAGAAGCACTCGGCTAATTTTCTTGTTAACATAGATTCCAATGTCTCTGGAATCCTCCTATGACCTCAAGTCTTACAGATCGAGAAGATTTGCAAATTAAATCCGGTTCTCCTTCCACCCGCCTCACCGTTACGGACTTGGAAAAACTGCAAGCTATACTCTCGGAAGCAAATCTAGACTACCAATTAGAACTGGTAGACGGGAAGATTATCATTATGGGCCCATCAGACATTGTATCGAGCGAAATAGGAGCAGAGTTTGGCAGACTTTTGCTTAACTGGGTCAAACCTCGCAAACTCGGACGAGTTTTTGAGTCCAGCGGCGGGTTTATCCTTCCCAATTCCGATCTCAGAGCACCCGATGTTTCGTTTGTGACAGCCGATAGCCTCAAACAAAGTAAAAGGTATTTTGCCGAACTTGTTCCCGACTTAGTGGTAGAAATCAAATCTCAGTCGGATCGCCTCAAACCCCTCCGAGAAAAAATTTTATCATTCATCGAACTCGGAGCCAAAGTAGGAATATTAATCGACCCAGACAAGCGCACAATAACAATTTACACTCCGACAGCCGAGCCAGTGGTATTGAGAGACGGCGACATGATTTCAATTCCCGAACTTTTGCCCGGTTGGGAAGTTGCGGTGACAGAATTGTGGCCGATCGATTTTGAATAAAACTAGATAAAAAAGCAGACAAACCCAGACTAAAATCATCTGCGTTCATCTGCGTTCATCCCCCCTCATCTGGGGTTAAAAATTAAATAACATCAGACCAAAAGCAGACAAACCCAGAAAAATCTGCCAACCTCTACAGTTTAAAACTGCCAAATAATCAACGCCAGCAACACAGCAACCCCCCCCGCAATAGTCAACACATAAAACTGCGACTGACCAGTGCCGGTGTACTTCAACCCTTCACCGCTGAAAATTGTGGCAAAACCGAACAAATTCACCGCCCCATCCACCACATACTTATCAGTCCAAGCGCTGATTTTAGAAATAAAAGCCACAGCCCAAACGACTGTCAAGCGGTAAACTCGATCGATATAAAAATCGTAAGCAAACAAATCCTGCAACGCCGGCACCGGCAGCCGTACAGGTCGAGGTAATACCCCGTACCAATAAATCGCCACCCCAACCGCAACGCCAATCAACCCAGATAACAACAACAGCGGCGTATCCAGCGTCTTCAAAAGCAAATTTAAAGCATCAAAATCTCCCGTTTCGGCCCAAGGCCCAGTCCAACTAATTAATAGTTGCCACTCCTGCAACATCCAAGGCACTAATAGCCCCATTACCGTCAAAATTACCATCGGCAAAGCCATCGGCCAACCAACTTCTGGAGCTCTGCGAGTTTTCGGCTGCGGTTTTCCCACAAACACTAAACCGAATATGCGAGTTAAATTTAGCGCTGTCAAACCGTTAACTAAAAGCAGCACTATTACCAGCCACAAAGGCACCGTCCAAAAACCGTTGAGCCAGCGTCGCATCGCCCAAAAGTTGCCCAGAGGCAACAGCGCTACCATCCCCGCAGCGCCTACTAAATAAGCGGTAGTCGTGGCAGGCATCTTCGACCACAACCCACCCATTTCTGTTAAATCTTGAGTGTTAGTTGTGGTAATAATTGACCCTACGCTCATGAATAATAGACCTTTGGCGATCGAGTGCGCGAAAAGCAACAGCAAAGCAATGTCAACTTGATTTAGCCCCACGGCGATAAACACCAAACCCATAGAAGCGCTGGTAGAATGCGATAGGGCTCTTTTGATGTCGATTTGGGCGATCGCCACCAAGGAAGCGCCAACAGCCGTTACCGCACCCAAAACCACGAGGACCGCATCTGCGACCGGGGAAAGCGCTAAAACAGGCTGAAGTTTAATCAAAACATAAGCCCCAGCGCCCACAACTACGGTATTCCTCATAATCGAAGCCGGGTTGGGCCCTTCCATCGCCTCATCAAGCCACAAATGGAACGGAAATTGAGCGCACTTTGCCGTAGGTGCGGAGATTAAAGCCAAACCTAAAAGAGTCGCCACTACAGGAGACAAAGTTGCAGTTTCAGCCCATGTTTCCAAATCGGAAAAATTTAAACTTCCCGCTAAATTTGAGAGGGTCACTACTCCCATCAGCAGTGGCACGTCTCCTACACGCTTTGTTAAAAACGCATCTCTAGCGGCTGTTACTACCAGGGGTTGAGCGTACCAAAACCCTACTAGCAAGTAAGTTGAAAGCGTCAGCACTTCCAACAAAGCGTAAGTTATAAGCAGCGAGTCGCTAATGGCAATGCCACTAATTGCCGCTTCAAAAAAACCCATCAGCCCAAAAAATCGAGCTAGCGCCCAGTCTTTTTCCATGTAGCCGAGAGCGTAAATTTGTGCTAACAAACTCAGAACACTAACTAACTCCATTGCTCCGACGCTGACGGTGGAGATTTCTATTGCAAAAGACAAATCTAAATCGGCTGCTTGCACCCAGTGCACGAGCAATTGTTGGGGGGGTTGATCCCAAGTCGCTGTAAAAATAACTGACCCGTGTATGAAAGCCAACACAGTCATCAGCAAATTGAAGTAAGCTGCCGGTCTCGGGCCTGTTCTGCGAACGGTTCCCGTAGACCACGGCAAAGTTAAAATTGCGCCTATCAAGCCATATAAAGGTACCCACCAACAGGCTTGGAGGAGAAATTGAGTCATTTAATTTATCCCTTAAACTTCAAATTACGGGCTGCCTTTATACAAAAACAGTCGCGGGCGATCGCGTGATACCCTAAAACTTTGACTAAACCCGATCGTATAGTTCTGGCAAAATAATTTGCACCCAAGATTCACTATACATTAAAGCATCAAAACTGAGAATTCTCTCAACACAAAATTACTTGTTGAGTAGAAGAGGCACTCCAAGAAAAAAATGCCTGCCGATGGTCCAAGACTGCCTTTTTTGCCGATTTCCCCGCGATCCCCCTTTTGGAATCCCCAAGTTTCCCGGCAGCGATCGGCTCCGGCTTTACATACCGAACTCTACTTTATATGGGTATTATTACTTACTTTAATCTCTCTCGCCGTCGGCATCTACCCCGCTCTATATTAAGATTATTAAATAAATATTAAATTATTTTAAGTAACATAAAAAATTTTAATTTTTGTTATTAAACATTATGATGTTAGTTTATATTGTCAAGGTGGACAGCTTCCCCTATTCTTATAGGATAGGAAGCTTTACACTGCATTACTAAAAAATGTGGGCCTCCCCGTCCAAATTTTTAGATTTCTCAAAGATTTGTAACGGTAATTTCGCTCATCCTCAAAGGAGATTCAAAAATGTCAATTGCCGTGGGAATGATTGAGACAAAAGGTTTTCCCGCTGTTGTGGAAGCTGCCGATGCTATGGTCAAAGCTGCCCGCGTTACCCTCGTGGGCTATGAAAAAATTGGCAGCGCCCGCGTCACCGTAATTGTGCGCGGCAACGTGTCGGAAGTCCAAGCCTCAGTCGCAGCAGGAGTGGAATCCGTCAAGCGGGTGAACGGCGGAGAAGTCGTCTCTACCCACATCATCGCTCGCCCCCACGAAAACCTAGAATATGTTCTGCCGATTCGATATACAGAAGCAGTAGAACAGTTCCGAGGCTACTAAGTTCTTAACGCACAAAAATTTCTTTTAAGGAAAATTTGTGCAAGCGTCAAAAATTAACTGTTTAGTTCCCCAAATATTCAATCAGGAGTAAAACCAATGGCAATTGCAGTTGGCATGATCGAAACCTTAGGCTTCCCCGCAGTGGTAGAAGCCGCTGACGCGATGGTCAAAGCAGCCCGCGTCACCTTGGTAGGCTACGAAAAAATCGGTAGCGCTCGGGTTACGGTCATTGTAAGAGGAGATGTCTCGGAAGTGCAAGCTTCTGTCGCAGCCGGAGTAGAGTCAGTGAAGCGTGTTAACGGCGGACAAGTGATGTCCACCCACATTATCGCCCGCCCTCACGAAAATTTAGAATACGTGTTGCCGATTCGCTATACCGAAGCTGTAGAACAGTTCCGTGAAGGCGTCAGCGGCATTCGCCCTCTCAACAGATCATAAGATAGGCGATTCCCTACGGGATAGCTTCGCTTCACGGCTGTTAGGGGCGTTTGGTAATTAAAAATTAAAAATCGCGATGTTTTTGATTTAGCATTTTTAATTTTTAATTGAGGTGGGTATGGGATATTGGTTATTAGTCATCAGTCATCGGTCATGAGTGATTAGTTACTAGAAGAAGCTCTAAAAGGCGGACAGCGGACTGAGGAAAGCTAATTAAAAAAAGACAAGTGACAGTGTAAAAATGACAATTACCAATTACCTATTACCTATTACCTAAAATGCAAATGGCCAAAGTTCTCGGCACAGTTGTCAGTACCCAAAAAGAGCCGACGCTGAGAGGATCGAAATTTCTACTGCTGCAATTCATTGATGAGGAAGGTTCGCCAGTTCCCGGCTATGAGGTAGCCGCTGACTGTGTGGGCGCTGGTATCGATGAATGGGTTTTAGTGACTCGAGGCAGCGCAGCCCGGATCGCGCCCGGAAGCGAAAACCGTCCGATCGATGCTCTGGTAGTAGGCATTATAGATACTGTCAATGTAGAAAACCGCCTCATTTACAGTAAAAAAGACGACCCATACGGCTAGTTGCAACCGTTAGCAGTTAGCAGTTAGTGGAAAAATAACTAACAACTAACACCTAACAACTAACAACTAACAACTAACAACTAACAAAAAGATTTTTCAGTTTAGGAGAACTTAATTTATGGCAGTCCGCAACGTTGCGGCTCCCCCGACGCCTTGGTCGAAAAACTTGGCTGAGCCCAAAATTCACGATACCGCCTTCGTACATTCCTTTTCTAACATTATTGGGGATGTGCATATCGGTTCTAATGTGATGATTGCCCCCGGAACATCTATCCGCGCTGATGAAGGAACTCCTTTTTATATCGGACAAGGAAGCAACATTCAAGACGGAGTAGTGATTCACGGTCTAGAACAAGGCAGAGTTACAGGAGACGACGACAAATCCTATTCTGTGTGGGTGGGGAAAAATACTTCCCTCACCCACATGAGTTTAATTCACGGCCCTGCCTACGTGGGCGACAACTGCTTTATCGGCTTTCGCTCTACGGTGTTCAATGCCAGAGTGGGCAACGGCTGCATTGTCATGATGCACGTACTAATTAAAGATGTGGAGATTCCCGCCGGTAAGTACGTACCTTCGGGAGCCATCATCACTAATCAGAAGCAAGCCGATCGCTTGCCTGACGTTCAAGATTCTGACATTCAATTTGCGACCCATGTCATCGGCATCAATGACGCTCTGAGAACGGGTTATCGCTGCGCTGAGAACATCGCCTGTCTAGCACCAATTCGCAACGAGAAAAGTACCAACCCAAATATGACTCAAACCAAATATTCTACCCCTGCCGGCACCCAATTGAGTCCAACTCTTGCCGATAGCATCCGCAATTTACTAGCCCAAGGATACAGCGTGGGAGCAGAACACGCCGACGCACGCCGCTTCCGTACCGGTTCTTGGCGTACTTGCGGCCCGATTTCCTCAACCCGCGACTCAGAAGTAATCGCGGCTTTGTCAGCTTGCATGGCTGAACACCAAGGAGAATATGTGCGCTTGATCGGGATTGACACCAAAGCCAAGCGCCGCGTACTAGAAGAAATCGTCCAAAGACCGGGAGACAACGGCTCTAACGGTTCTAACGGTGCGAAAACTCACCAATCTAACGGTAAAGTTGCACAAGCTTCATACCACAATAGCGGTTCCGTGTCGAATGGAAAATTGAGTGCCGAAACAGTGGCTCAGGTTCGCAGCTTGCTAGCTCAAGGCTACAAAGTGGGTACGGAACACGCCGACGCGCGCCGCTTCCGCACCAGTTCTTGGCAAAGCGGGGCTTCGCTGCAAGTCAGAAACGAATCTGAGGCGATCGCCGCTTTGGAATCTGTGATGAATCAGTACCCGGGCGAGTACGTGCGCTTGATCGGGATTGACCCGAAAGCTAAGCGGCGTGTCGTTGAAGAACTTATTCAGCGTCCAGACGGACCCGTTGCTCAATCGGCTAAGCCAGCAGCAACTTCGGGATACAAAGCAGCTTCGACTGGTTCGGCCAGCAGCGGAAGTTTGACCGGCAAGACGATCGACCAAATCCGCAACCTGCTTTCCCAAGGCTACAAAATTGGCACGGAACACGCCGACGCGCGCCGTTTCCGCACCGGTTCTTGGAGCAGTTGCGCCCCGATCTCATCCAACCGCGAATCTGAAGTGATTTCTGCCCTCGAAAGCTGTCTCAAAGAACACAGCGGCGAGTACGTCCGTTTGCTTGGCATCGACTCCAAGGCGAAGCGCCGGGTACTCGAAGAAATTATCCAACGACCTTAATTTGCCTGGTAATTAGCTTGTTTCTCCCGTTAAGCCGTCGCACAGGTGTCCACGGGAGAAATCCAAACGGATTGAAGTTGGATTTGAGATAGTTGAAAAGCTCGATTGAGAAGGGTTAGTCAAAATCTAGAATCTTCTGGAACTTTCTAGAAAACGTTAAAGTATCGATCTTCTCAGTATTAGTAAATAATCGTTTATTAGATTGAGAGGGTTAAATTTATTAGTCGATAAACCCCATAATTTAAAGTCCTTTGATCTAAAAAAATAGCTCCTTTCATGGTGAAGTTGAATGTATTTATCGCCACTGCAATTAAGTAGCAACTCTCAGATTTTGATGAGTGGCGATGTAGTTGTGAATGAGGGTGCGGCGATCGCCCCTGGAGCAATCATGCAAGCAGATCCGGGCAGCCGGATCTCGATCGCCGCCGGTGCCTGTATCGGTATGGGAGTTATCCTTCACGCCCGTGAAGGTACTCTGGAAATCGCGGCGGGAGTTATTCTGGGTGCAGGGGTGCTGGTGGTAGGTGCGGGAACGATCGGGGAAAATGCCTGTATTGGGGCCGGGACGACCCTAATCAATCCTTCTATCGAAAAAATGCAAATTATGCCAGCAGGTTCTCTAATGGGAGATACCAGCCGCCAAGCCGCCGCAGCAGAAGCAACCGCAACAGCGCCAACAGCATCGCCAACATCACCCGAAACCCCCGAAGCCACTACGCCACCAGTCGATCGACCGATCGAGCCGATCGAGCCGATCGAGCCGATCGAGCCACCACAACCCGCCCAAACACCGCCTCACACTGCGCCAGAGACTGCCCCAGAGCCGCCGGAATCCACCGCCCCAGAGCCTCCCGAACCAGGGGAAACGCCAACTATTCTGTACGGTCAAGCTCACATCAATCGGCTGTTGGGGACACTGTTTCCGCACAGGCAAGCTTTTAATCGATCGGAGGAAAACGGCCAAACTCTATCGGGTGGTTCCGGGTAGCCGTCATTTCGCCAAAAGGCAGCTATGCTGAAGGCAGATAGATCAAATATAAATAGGTAATCTCATATTATTGGTAGCTCAGCAATTTGTAAGGCCTTGCAGCAGCAATCTGTGTCTTGTAGCTCGTGCAGTCTGTCTTCTCATCTGAGAAACTATAAACTATCAACAAATTTTTATTTTGGGAAGTTTCTAAGGGTAATAGAAGATGGACGGACAAACGGATCGTAACAGTCACGAAGAACGATCGCAGCGCCAGGAATACTTCAAAGACACTGCTTTGGGTTTGGTATCCACCAAGAGTTTTCCGGCGATTGTGGGGACTGCTGACATGATGCTGAAGTCGGCAGGAGTGATTTTAGTAGGATACGAAAAAATTGGTTCCGGTCACTGTACGGCGATCGTCCGGGGCAGAATTTCGGATGTGCGTTTGGCTGTGGAAGCGGGAGCTCAAACTGCCGAACAGTTCGGGCAGTTTGTTTCTAAGTTGGTAATTCCTAGACCTTTGGCTAATTTGGAAGTGGTTTTGCCGATCGGCTTTCGGCTGACTGAACTTTCCGAAAGTGGCAATTATTCTCGGCTTAGCAATCAGGCGATCGGTTTGCTCGAAACCCGGGGGTTTCCGGCCATGGTCGGTGCTTGCGATGCTATGCTCAAATCCGCAGACGTACACTTGGCAGCTTACGAGAAAATTGGCGCAGGTTTGTGCACGGCAATTATTCGCGGTGCAGTTGCAGATGTAGCAGTAGCCGTAGAGGCCGGGATGTACGAAGCTGAGCGAATTGGCGAGTTGAACGCGGTGATGGTTATTCCGAGGCCTTTGGAAGATTTGGAACAAACTTTACCGCTGGCAAGTTGCTGGATCGAGCAGCGTAAACCTGTGATGATGCCCGTCTCGGTTAAGGAAAAGGAACAAGAATTGATCGAACTTCCAGATTTGGAGAAATTGAGGGTTTATGTCGAAGAGGAAATCAATCGGTAATTGGTAATTAGGCAACAAAAGTTTGTAGAGGCGTGCTGCTGCAAATACTGAGACGAAGTTTGTCAAAAAAATATAGAGTTTACTCGGTGGGACTGCTGGCAACAATTTATACTGAGTAGCGGTCTCAAACTTAATTGCGCGATCGAGCCGATCGCAGCCGCATCAAGAAACACACAGCACCAAGTAAAACTAGACTTTTAAGCGAAAGTCGATCGGGTAAACAATCGAACTGACTAATAAGTCAATCCAGCCGACGTGCAGAGCCTTTCAACAGGATTTACTACTGTTAAAATAAACCAAAAATCCTGTCTAGGGTAGATTGCCGGGAATCATTTAAGAGTTACTCTGAGTGCGGGTGGATGCTCTTTCAACAGATTAACGGCTGTCGAACTCAAAACTGACTGCACAGGAATCACTCCCCAGCATCAAGCAATCCTGAAAGTTGACCTATGAACCTCAAACAATTTTACAAGCGTGGTTTGCACAGCGCTAAGAAGGGAAACTATGAAGCGGCACTTGAGGACTTCGATGAGATACTGCAAGTCAATCCCGCCGATGCCAAAGCCTACAACAATCGCGGCTTGGTTTACTATTACATGAAAGACTACCAAAAAGCGATAGCCGACCTCAGCAAAGCCCTAGATATCAATCCTAATTTCTTCGAGGCTTACTTGAATCGAGGCAATGCTTGGCGTCATCTCGGAGAACACGAAAAAGCCATTGAAGATCTCAACTGCGCTTTAGCAAATAAGCCTAACAGCCACGCTATCTACAACAACCGAGGACTTGTACTTGCTAATTTAGGAAATTACGAAGAAGCAATAGAAGACTACGATCGAGCTATATCTATCAATTCCCACAATTATAAAACCTATTACAACCGGGGGCGCGCTTACTACCTTTTGGGAGAAAAAGAGGCAGCAACGGAAAACTTTAACGAAACGCTGCGGTTGAATCCTAAATATATCAAAGCTTACATAAATCGAGGTCTCTGTTACCACCAATTAGGAGACAATACGCAGGCGATCGCCGATTACAACACTGCACTCGGCATCGATCCACAAAATGTTTATGCCTATTATAACAGAGGTTGCGTTCGCTATAAATTAAGACAAATGCAGCTTGCAATTGAAGACTTTGATAAAGCAGTGGAACTCGATCCGAACTATGTTAAAGCTTATCTCAACCGGGGTTTAGCGCTGTATAAACTTGGAGATATTACGGCAGCCAATAAGGATTTCTACCATGTAATGTGCATTAATGCTGAAGCTTATTTATACTACCAAGCACAGAGGTGTACGCCTGATATTAATTCGTACTTCAAGGAAGCGCCACAGGTCGAACTTAATAATGCTGCCGAATACTACAACACAACATTAAATACGATGTCAACTTCCTTAAGTTCAGCAGCATTAAACGCGGTATGGAATCAAGAAGATTTGGAGAACAGAGACTCGATTATCTGTGAAGGTGAATTTATTAATGATTGATTTAGTCAGTAATCAGGGATTTTCGGTACTTGGTCGGCTAAAATGTTACAATAATATCCAATTTTAGCAAACTAAGTACCGAAGAACCATAAACATTAACTGAAACTATTCCATAATGCCATTCAAGATTTTAAGTTCAGCCGTTCTCCGGCAAGGGAGATTTCAATTTCCGTTTAACACTTGAACAATTGAATCAGTAAGTTCCTGAAAGCTTGCTCTCCCAAGCCGCCCGACAGCAGCAAGGGCTAGGTTCTCTTCTATATGTTTTGGCGCTTTCATCCCTACAAGGGCACTCAGGATGCCAGGGGCGCTGCGGGTATATTGGAGCGCCCGCTGGCAGTCTGTCCGCAAACGATCGCCAAAGGCAGAAGCAATCTTTTCTGGGATCTGACCGATAACCTGCGCTGGACAAAGCGACATACTGGCGATCGCCCAAATGCCTAAGCGATCTGCAGCTTCCAATACTGAAACTTGTTCTCCTTCGATTGTTTGAGTTGGAGTTAGCACCGCTTCCTGCATCCCCATATTCAAAGGAAGCTGGATAAACCGAAACCCATCCTCTTTGTTCCCAGCTACTTCCCGAGCAATTGACTTCGCACGCGCCAGATCGATATGGTACCTTTGAGTTGGAGCTACGCGGAAAGCATTCCAAGTTGCCAGACCGTAATCGGCAATTTTTCCAGCTAAAACCGCACCTTCAAGTACCTCAAAAACCTCTCGCAACCGATTGTAAAAAGTATCGGGTTCAACTTGAGACAGTAGCTTTTCTGGATTGTGAAGGTAGTAGACATCGATCGTCTCGATGCCGAGGTTGGCGAGGCTCCAATTAAGCTGATCTTGAATGTATTCTGGGTGGATGCAGTAACGCTCCTCAGCCAAATCTCCCATGCTGACAGTAGAGTTGTTTGGCTCGACGTACTGCTGATAAAACCACTCTACATGGTTTGGAGTTGGATGCGGAACAACGCCGCCTTTTGTACAGATAATTAGTTCATCTCTTGAGGCTTCTCCCGATTCCAGGAGACGCCGGATAGCCTTTCCGACACTCCGCTCTCCGTACTGGTAGCGGTAGTTGATTGCTGAGTCAATTACGTTGGCACCCCGCCGAACCGATTCAACTACAGCTTCCGCCACAAGAGTGTCAGTATACTCATCTGGTTCGCCAAGGTAAGTGCCAATTCCAATCGAGCTGGCAACAAGCGAACCAGTTTCTCGGAAGTGATCGGCTGCACAGTTTTTGTTGTGCCGTTCCCTGTAACGCTGCGTTCCTTCTGCGGTAGCTCTGCCTGCGATCGCGATCGCATTACTACTTCCTAACATAAAAATCTTTTGCCTTCTCTTAAATAAACTAATCAGGACTTCCGCAAGTCTAAGTGATGCTTGATTTCAAATTCTCCTCAAAGTGAGCAAGGTAGAAACGCGATCGCTCGCGCCTCTACATTTTTAGACCAGATGTTTGGGAGCCTCTATTAACTGGCGATCGACGAGATAGGAAAAATAAGTCCGAAACAAACTCGCATCCGCTTGCGGGCAGATAATGTCCGTTCCAGAAAGTCCCTTCAACGCATTCTGGCAATCGAATTGCAGCGTGGCAGATTTAACCATTTCTGCTTCCGAAACTTTTTCGGAGAAAAGACCGACAAGCGGATACAACGCATTTTCTGGAGAATATCCAGCGCGATTGATTATTTCTGCTTGCCAAGTCTCAGAAGAAACTCGTTTGATTGGATAACCCATTGAGCAAATCCAGCCAAGCAATTCACTCATTTGAAAGGACTGAGGGTTGACTAAATGAAAAGTCTTTCCGAGCAATTCTTTTTGGCTCGAAAGATGAACGATCGCTCGGCTCACATAGTCAACAGGCGCTACATTCATCAGCTTATCGTCATCGGGCGCACATCCAAGTTGCACGCAACCAGCGATTAACCTGTACAGTAAATCGCTGGGATTGCAGGCCCCTGTTTGGCTGTCCCCAGAAATGCGACCTGGCCTGTAAATGCTAACAGGAATGCCCCGACCGCGCGCCACCTCTACTAACTTTTCTGCCACCCACTTAGTCTGAGTGTAAGCGCCTTTTAGACCCTCTCCCGCAGTGAGTTCATCCTCCTCTCGCACGAGCTTAATCCCAGATTCTCCCATTGCCGAGAAAACGGAAATCGTAGAAATAAAATGGACTGGTTTTAGCTTACTGTGACTCGCCAATCTCAGAACTTCCTGCGTCCCCAAAACGTTAGCGGGTTTGAGAACCGAGTAGGGATAAGTAAACTTGACAAACGCGCCATTGTGGTAAATGACATCAATTTTACTGGCTAAAACTCGGAACTGATCCTCGGAAAGTCCCAAAATTGGTTGAGACAAATCTCCAGCAATTGGGATAATCCGATCGCTGCTGCTTTCATCCCAAATTAAATAGGATTCGAGGCTGCTTTGAATCCGCTTTTTGGCTGATTCTGAATCGGCAGAACGGACTAGGCAATAAATTTCTGCTTGAGTTTGTTGCAAGAGGTCGCGGAGTAAAAAGGCTCCCAAAAAGCCCGTCGCCCCTGTTAAGAGAATGCAAGCTGGTTCAGTTTTTGCCTCGCTCAATGGAGTTGCAGGGCGAATTGCCGGATCTAAAACAACTTCAGCGTTAATATCGAAACTTGCAGTGCGATCGCCCGCAGAATCCGCCCCGTGCTTCACCTCAATATTCTTTGCTAAAGCAGCGATGGTAGGCGCTTCAAAAAAACGGCGCAAGGGCAATTCCTTTTGGAAAGAATCTCTTACCTTTGCTAGCAACTGAGTAATCAGTAATGAATGTCCCCCCAAATCAAAGAAATTGTCATAAATTCCCACTTTTTTCAGCCCTAGCAACTCAGCCCAAATCTCAGCAAGCATTTTCTCAATGGGAGTGCTAGGAGGGACAAAAGTATCTGCTAAATCGGCTCTCGCCTCCTCCGGCGCTGGCAGCGCCCGCCGGTCTATTTTTCCATTAGCCGTGAGGGGCAATGCTTTCAGTACGACAAAAGCAGAAGGAACCATGTACTCGGGCAGTTTTTCTTTTAAAAATGACCGCAGCTCGTTAATAGCGATCGCTGATTCCCTCGCGGGTACAACATAGGCAACTAAGCGCTGATTCCCCGGTTCATTTTCCAGTAGCAAAACTACTGCTTCGCGCACAACAGCAGAATGTTGAGATAGCGCTGCTTCTATTTCCCCCAATTCAATGCGGAACCCTCGCAGTTTAACTTGGCTGTCGGTCCGCCCTAAAAACTCAATATTTCCGTCCAGCAAATACCGAGCCAAATCTCCTGTTTTATACAGACGCGATCCTGGTTCGGTGTCGAAGGGGTTGAGGATAAATTTTTCTTCGGTTAATTGGGGTTTGTTTAGATAGCCGCGAGCTAAAGAAAGACCGCCGATGTATAACTCGCCGGACACGCCAATGGCAACTGGCTGCAAGTGCGAATCAAGTAAATAAATCTGCGCGTTATTGATAGGGCGACCGAGAGGAACTGTTTCAGAAATGCAATTTTCTCGGTCTTTGATGGGATAAGCCAGCACGCCTACGGTAGCTTCTGTTGGCCCGTAATGGTTGAATACTGAACAGTCGGGGGCGTATTTCTCAATAGTTTCGAGCAAATTCCAACTTAAGGCTTCGCCGCCAAGGATTAATCGCTTTTTCGGCAAAACCTGCGCCGGATCAGCAGCAGTTAATAAAGCTTTTAGATGGGAGGGAACGATTTTGAGACAGTCAATGGCATGCTGCTGAAAGTAAGCAGCGATCGCCTCTGGATCGGTGGCGCGTTCCTGGGAAATTATGTGAAGGCTTCCTCCCGTACATAAAGCTGGAAAAATTACTGTATTTCCTAAGTCGGCTGCTAAGGTAGAAACGGTTGCGAAACTGGCTCCTGATGGCAGGTTTAGCCGTTCCTGAATGCTGTAGAGGTAATTGAGGAGCGATCGGTGTTCAATTGCCACTCCCTTTGGCGTGCCAGTGGAACCGGAAGTATAAATGACATAAGCTAAATTTTCAGGAGAGAGAGGAGGAGACGGAGAGGGGGAGACAGAGGGAATTTCTGCGTCTAAGCAAAGGATTTTTGCCTGAGTTTTTGGCAAGTTTTCGATTAGCTGTTGTTGCGTTAATAGCACTGCGACTCCGGCATCCTGCAACATCAAGGCGAGGCGCTCTTTTGGCATGGTCGGATCGAGTGGCAAGTACGCGCCGCCTGCTTTGAGAATGCCGAGCATTCCGGCGATCGCATCCACAGACCGCTCAGCACAAATTCCGACTAATTCTTCGGATTTAACTCCTAATTGTTGTAAGTAATCAGCGATTTGGTTGGCGCGGGCGTTGAGTTCTCGGTAGGTGAGCTGCTGATTTTCACAGACAACCGCAAGGCGATCTGGTACGCGCTCCACTTGTTGCTCAAATAGCTGGTGAATGCACTTGTCTTTTGGGTAATCTTTCTGTGTTTGGTGGAACTCAACTAAAACTTTCTGGCGGGCGCGATCGCTCAGAATTTCCAACTCGCCGAGAGCGGTTTCTGGGTGATTAGCTGCACTTTTTATTAAGGTGTAGAATTGATCTGCTAAACATTCGATCGCTTGTTCTCCTATCAAGGCCGGATCGTAGTGAAACTCAGCAATGAGAGCATCCTCTCGGCGCACGCAGGAGAGTTTAACTTTGAAGCGATCGCCGCAGACATATTGCTGGTAAATTGAAAAATCTACGCCAGGCGCGGCATACTTTTCTAGTTGTTCCTCAAACTCAAAACAAAATGGAAATCCAGCCGAGGCGTTTATATCTTCCCGGTTGAAATATTCCTGCCATTTATAAGCATCGCTTTGGGATTCCTGAATTTCCTGCCATAATTCCTGAAAGGTAAAATTTTCTTGCAGTTGGCTGCGAAGCGGTAAAAACTTGGCAAATAGACCGAGTGCTGGCTCTAATTCTTCATATTTGCGATTGTCGAAGGCGGTGCCAATAATGATTTCTGCCTTTCCCAACCGCCGCCAGAGCAACGTTTTCCAGCAAGCTAGAAAGAAAGCAGATATTGAGGTATCGTAGCGGCGGGCGATCGCTTCTATTTCTTCTAGTAAACTCAGTTCTATTTTAACCTCAAAAAAATTCGGTTCAAATCGATCGGACGGGCTGCTATTTTTATTTTCAAAAGGCAATTTTAAACTGGCTAGCGCCGAGTAGTCCCGCTCAGTCCAATATTTTTTGCCCTCTGCAGCCTCTTCATCCTCAATCAATTCATTCTGCCATTCCGAATATTGGACATATTGCACCACTTCGTCGGCCAGTTCCTCACCTTGCAAGCAAGCGGCATAACACTGGCTAATTTCTCGAATTAGATTTTTGAGGGTGCGGGAATCGGCGCACAGAGAAGGCAGGCTGACAACCAAAATGTGCCTGTTTGCTGATAGAGAAATTAAGGATAAGCGCCAAATTGGATTTTGTTCAAAGTTGAAAGCTGAGCGCTTTTCGTTTTGAAAAATTTCAGGGAGTTTAGCTGCTTGTTCTGGCGGTGTCAAGCATTCGAGATTAACGATCTGCCAGGAAATTAAGCTGCGCTCGTTTATCACTTGAATCGGAAATTTAATCCCAGAACGTCGCTGAAAGCTCGTCCGCAGAATTTCGTGGCTATCGCTGACTTTTTCCAGCGCTTCTTTTAAGGCATTTGCTTGGAGATTACCATCTATCTGAATCGCACATTGAGCGCGATAAGCGGGACTCTCTTGTTGCAACAGCCACAGATATTTTTGTTGAGGAGAAAGCCGAAATCCATTAATTGTTTGCATTGGTTATATTGATTAATGTTTTAGGATAGCCAGGGAATTAAGTCCCTGGCTAATATATCGAGTCCGTTAAAACAGACTGTGGTCAAGGCTTTGAAGTGGCGAATACTGGCAATTATCAATTCGTAGCAGAGTCGGATAAAGCCGAATTTTGCGGGATAAAAGTCAGCTTTTAAATCTCTGCTTCACCGATCATTTCGCCCATCGATACCACAATTTTGCGCGGCCCGACAAATGGATTGCGGCTGTGAGCAGCCAACATATTATCTAACATTAATATGTCGCCAGCTTGCCAAGGGAAACTAACGGTTGTCTGCTGATAGACTGCCTGAATTTCTGCCATTACCGAGTCTTCAATGGGAGTGCCGTCGCCGTAATAAACATTGCGAGGCAGGTTTCCTTCTCCAAAGACAGATAATAAAGAGTTGCGGACGGCCGGATCTAAGCAGGAAATGTGGTGCAAGAGAAGTTGGTTAAAAAATACCATCTCTCCAGTTTTGGGGTGCTTGGCGATCGCCGGCCTTCGCTTGCTAGTTCTGAGCTTATTTCCGTCTTTCCACTCAAATTCTATCCCCGCTTGACGGCAATATTGTTCCACCTCAGTTTTATGCGCCGTTTTGAAAAATTCTTGCCAGCTTACATCGAGTCCATCTGTGTAATTGCGGACGTACATCAGTTGCTTTTGGGCGAATTTTTCTCGGAGTTTGGGGTCGAGCAACTGGTAAATTTTCCGGCAATCCACGATCGGGGTTTCGCCGCCTGAGTGCGCGGGTTGAACGCAGAAAAACCAGATTTTCATGGGCCAGCGGTGCAGGTGCGAACTTTCGCTGTGAAAGAAGATAGTTTGCTCAGCGGGATAAGGGGTCGAACCGTAAACTTTTCCGCCGATTCCTTCGCGCGGCAAATCTCCGTACTCGCCGAACAATTCTGGACAAATCCCCAAGGCAAACTGCTCGAAAGTAGAAACTAAGGGTTCGGTGAAGCCTCGAAACAAAATTGCCCCGTGTTGCTGCAATTTAGTCTCGATCGATGTTCGGTTGTTTTTCGCCCAATCAATGATATCGACATCGCTGGCAGCGGGTTTAATGACTAGCGGAAATAGTTCTCCAGGCTGGAGAAATTCGGTTTTTATCAACTCGCCGTCTGGCAGAGTGACTACTTTTGGTTTAACGCTCTTAAACTTGCTAAAATTTAGCTGTTCGCGCTTGACTTCTTGCATGGCTTGTTGTTCTTTTTCCGCTTCCGTGAGAATTTCTAAGTTATTTAACCGAGTCTCAGGCTGCGCCACAATGCTGTTGAGTAAGGTTTCAAAACGGCTGGACATTTGCTCGATGGCTGCGGCCTCGAAAAGGTCAGCGTTGTACTTCCAAGCGCCTGCAATTCCTTGCTCTGTTTCTCCCACGAAGAGAACTAAATCAAATTTCGCAATTCCGCTGTCAAGTTCTAAGGGAGTCAAAGTTAACCCGCCTAGCTCTAAAGCAGGCATGGGCATATTTTGCATGACGAATAAGACTTGAAAGAGCGGTGTTTGATTCAGGCTGCGATCGGGCCGCAATTCCTCCACCAATTTGTCGAAGGGTAAATCCTGGTGAGCGTAGGCTTTTAAGGTGACTTCGCGCACGCGATCGAGCAATTCAATAAAAGTAGGATTGCCACTGAGATCGCCGCGCAAAAGCAAGATATTGACAAAGAAACCAATCAGAGCCTCTGTTTCCAATTGGGTGCGGTTGGCGAGGTCGGTGCCGACTACCATGTCATCCTGATTTGTCGATCGATATAGCAGCGTTTCCAGAGCCGCTAGCAACGTCATAAATAGGGTGACATTTTGTTGGCGGCTCAGCTTGTTGAGCGCGGCAGAAAGGTTTGGGGAAAGCTGGAAAGGTTGAAGGGCAGCGCGATAGGTAGAAACAGCGGCGCGCGGTTGTTTTGCAGGCAGTTGCAGCACTGGTAAGCGATCGCCTAAATGTTGCTTCCAATAGGCAAGTTTTTCTTCTAAAACTTCCCCAGAGAGCCAGTTTCGCTGCCACACGGCATAATCGGCGTATTGGATTGGAAGTTCGGGAAGTGGGGAGGGTTTGCCACTGCAAAAAGCTTCGTAGAGGGTGGCCATTTCCCGCACGAGTACCCCGAGAGACCAGCCATCGGCAACGATGTGATGGATGGTTAGCAATAAGATAAATTCTGTGTCGCCTAACTGCAGCAAAGTGACTCGCATTAATGGCCAGTTTGCTAAGTCAAAAGGTTGTTGCGCTTCCTCGGCGGCGAGCCGCACAGCTTCTGCTTCTCGCTGAGATTGAGGAAAGTGCTGCAAATCTATAACTGAGAGGGCGAAAGTCGGTTCGGGAATTATCAACTGAATGGGCCGCCCTTCCACCGCGCCAAAAGTTGTCCGCAAGGCTTCGTGGCGATTGATAACTGCTTGGAAACTGCGCTCTAATGCTGTCACGTCGATCGCACCTTTCAAGCGCACGGCTGCGGGGATATTGTAAGCCGGATCGCCCGGTTGCAACCGATCGACGAACCAGAGGCGCTGTTGGGGGAAAGAAAGGGGCAATTCTGGGCCTCGCGGTGCGCGATCGATGGGGGGTGCTTTTAGTTTTTGCTCGCTGCTGCTGATTTGGGAAATGCGCTCGCTCAAACTTGCCACTGTTGGCGATTCAAATAAGACGCGCAGGGGCAATTCAATTTTAAATGCTTCTCGCAGGCGCGCGATCGCCTGAGTAGCTAATAGGGAATGTCCTCCCAATTCAAAGAAGTTATCCTCGCTGCCAATTCCCTCGATGCCTAACACTTCGCTCCAGATGCCACCAACCATTTCCTCAACGGGCGATCGCAGCGCAGAGATCGCGCTTTTTTCCGGTGCAGGCAGCGATCGGCGATCGACCTTGCCATTCGGCAAAAGCGGCAGCGCCTCCAGCAGCACGAAGGCTGAAGGCACCATATACTGAGGCAATTTTTGTTTTAAATCGCCGCATAATTCATCTGCCAGGCTCGACGATTGAAACTCTGAAAAACTATCCTTGTACGCAGCGATATAAGCAACTAAACGCTTGTTGCCGGGGTTATCTTCTCTGACAATAACCGCCGTCTCCCGCACGGCTGGATGTCGCTCCAATACAGCCTCTATTTCTCCTAGTTCGATGCGGAAACCCCGAATTTTTACCTGGCGATCGATGCGCCCTAGAAATTCGATCGTTCCATCCGGAAGCCACCGCCCTAAATCTCCGGTTTTGTACATTGAATCTTTGTCAATTCCTGGCAGCGGTTTTGCCGTATTTGGAAAGGGATTTTCAACAAAGCTTAATTGAGTATTCTTTTCATCTTTCCAATAGCCCTCGCCGACGCCAAATCCCGACACGCAAATCTCTCCCGGCACTCCCACGGGCACTAACTTCATCTGAGAGTCGAGGATGTAAAGATTTAAATTGGCGAGGGGTTGGCCGATGGATAGCGATCGCTGATTTTCCGGCAAAGGTTTTTGAATAATTGCCTGCGTAATATCGTCAGCCGCTTCTGTAGGGCCGTAAGCATTGACAACGCCGATCGAGGGATACAGGCGCAACCACTGATTCGCCAACTCTACCGAGACTGATTCTCCCGTTACCATCATCCATTTTAAATTGGGAAATGCTCGTTGCTGCGGCGATAATTTGGAAAGATAGTCTGTCAATCCTCGGACAACGGTGGGAACGAGTTCGACGAGGGTTAATTTGTGTTTTTGAATTACCTCAAACAATTTTTCGGGATTGCAAATTGTTTCCGCGCCGGCAATTACGGTTTTTCCGCCAATTAAAAGAGGCGCTAAAAATTGCCAAACCGAAATATCCGATGAAGCGGGAGCGCTTTGCAAAAAGGTAAATTCTTCAGTCAATCCCAGCGCCTCAAATTGAGCGTAAATGTGATTGATCGCGCCGCCGTGTCGGATAATAGCTGCTTTGGGCAATCCGGTGGAACCCGAGGTATAAATCGCGTAAGCTGGATCGGTGCCGCGATTGCTAGTTTCTAGATTGGCTGCGGGCAGTTTATCGAAATCGCGGCGATCGCATATCTGAACCTCGGCGGCGGATCTCGCCGCGCCCTCCGGCTTGAAATCTAAACAAGCCAAATATTTTAACTCAGGGCAATACTCGATTTGGCTTGCCAAAATCTCTAAAAATGAAGCGTCTGTTAAGAGAATTCCCACTTCGCTGTGAGAAAGCATATAGCGAATTCTCTCCGGAGGATAAGTGCTGTCAATGGGAACGTAGACTCCCCCCGCCTTTAAAATAGCGAGAATAGCGATGAGAAAATTCGGACTCCGTTTTTGCAGAATTCCCACCAGTTGTCGATTTTTGACTCCTAAACTCTGCAAAAGTCTGGCGACTTGATTCGCTTTTACGTTCAGTTCGCGATAAGTTAACTGAGTTTCTTCAAAAACAACAGCTATGCGATCGGGCGTTTTTTTGACCTGGCTTTCAAATAAATCGTGAATCGTTCGCTCGACAGGATACTCTCTAGCATTGTCGTTAAAACTTTCTAATATTTGGCGGACTTCAGATTGACTTAAAAAACTAAGATCCGCAATTTTCAGGTGAATGTTGTTGGTAACGCTTTCCAAAAGATTGATATAATGTGATGTCAGTCTTCTGATGGTTTCATCTTTGAAAAGCAAGCCGCTGTACTCAATTTTGCCGACAATCCGATTGCCATCGACTTTCAAAGCAATTGTTAAATCATTGCCGAGTTCCGCGAGATCGCTTGCAGAGTGAATGTTTTCCCATAAGACGGCTACGTCAAAAATTGGACAGCGGCTCTGAGTTTCGGAAATTTTTAACAACCGCACTAATTCAGCAAACGGATAATTTTGGTGGCTGTATGCCGCGATCGCAGTATCTTTGACTTGCAGCAGAAACTCTTTGAAAGTCAATTGAGGATTTACAGTGGAGCGCAGCGGAACCACTCGATTAATTAAGCGAGCGCTTTTTTCTGGGTTATAAATCGGCGAGCCGACAATAACATCGCTATTGCTAGTATATTTGTGGAGCAGTATTTTAGCGGTAGCGAGGAGAATTAGATAAATTGACAAATCGGATTTTTTCGCCAACTTAAAAATCGCTTCAGACAGTTGGCTCGACAGTTCAAATGCGACCTCTCGCTCTTTGCCGCTATCTAGCACAGGTCTTACATAATCGGCTATCAAAGTTGTCTCCGGCAGTTCCCCGGAAAGCTTGTTTAACCAATAAATTTTTTGAGACAACAAGTTATCTGAAATGGGGGTAATTGGTCTGATTTGATTCGCTACGGCTATCATCGATCGTCTCCTCACATTTTAAAAATTGGAAAAAATTAGAGCAATTAGGAATTCAAGCAATCGGACAAGGCTTGTTGCAAAATCGCACAGCCTTTTTGCAGAATTGACCATTCGATAGTCAGGGGAGGCAATATTTTTATAGCCGTATCATTTCTCCCAACTCTTTCCACAATTAATCCCAACTCGAAACACCGCGAAGTGACTTTTTTAGCAAAACTAGCAGCGCCACATTTTTCAAAATCGATGCCCCAAATTAAACCAATTCCTCGGATATCTATTTTTTCGTCGATCGGGGCAATTTCCTCCGCCAGAAATTTTTGTAAAAAGAACTCTTTCAATTGGACTTCGCGTTCGAGATTGATATTTTCTCGATACTCTAGAGCAGCGGTAGCTCCTACGAAAGCGAGTTGATTTCCACGAAATGTACCCGTATGTTCGCCCGGTTCCCAAATATCTAACTCAGGTTTAATCAACAAAAGCGACATCGGAAATCCGTAACCGCTGATCGATTTCGAGAGGATTACCATATCGGGAACGATATTAGCTCTTTCAAATGAGAAGAATGACCCTGTCCGTCCGCAACCCACTTGAATGTCGTCGCAAATTAATAAAATGTCGTGGCGTGAGCACAAGTCTCTGAGTTGTTGCATCCACTCGACGGGCGCGACAATTACTCCCCCTTCAGCTTGCACCGTTTCAAAAATAATTGCCGCTGGTTTTTCGATTCCAGAATTGACATCATTTAGGACGGCTTCGATATACCCTATGGTATTAAAACTTTCCATGAACCCATAGGGATAGGGCATAAAAGTTACATTATTTGATGTTACGCCTGCCCCCGCTCTCGCTGCGATATTGCCAGTCGCAGCTAAACTGCCTAACGTCATGCCGTGATAGGCTCCCATGAATGAGAAAATGCCCGGTCTTTTCTTGATTTTTCTGGCTAATTTCAAAGCCGCTTCCACGGCATTCGTTCCCGTTGGGCCGCAAAACTGAACTTTATAATCCAGCTTTTTCGGTTCTAAGACAGACGAAAAGAATTTTTCTAAAAATTCTTTTTTGGCTGAGGTGTGCATATCTAACCCGTGCGCGATCGCGTCCGATGCCAGATACGCTATTACCTTCTGCTTGATATAGTCATTGTTGTGCCCGTAATTCAGCGCCCCTGCCCCTGCTAAAAAATCGATATATTCCGCTCCTGTTTCGGAATATATGATAGAATCTTTTGCCCGATGGAATATATCAGGAAAATTTCTGCAATAGCTTCTGACATTAGACTCGCGACTTTCAAAAATATTCGCTGGCTGACTTGGCTTTTGTAGGGCGATGCGATGCATGGCAACTTTCTCACTCTAGTTAATTTGTTAGTTACGCGGCGGACAATTCAAAATTAAACGTTACTTCTCTTTCCAGACTTAACGTTATGGGATACTCGCGATCGATCGGCAACAGCAAGTCCTTCAGGAGGGCGTTTGGTTGCGCCAAGATGCCCTGAATCAATCTCTCAAAATCCTCCAGAATCTGAGTAATTGTGGCTAGCTCGAAGCGGCGGAAATCGTAATTGATGCCGATGCAGAACTTTAGATCCGGATACACGGCAACAGTCAGGGGATAGTTAGTCTTGTAAAAATTCGGCGCATTGGAGAAAATCGTCGAGTTCGAGATTTCTAGATTGCCTTCCCATTTTTCCAAGAGTGAATCCACTGGCGCGTTTTCATACACCAAGATACTCTCGAACAAAGGCCTGCTTCGCGGCACTTGACTCCACCCTTGAATATCAACTAGCGGACTCCACTCGTACTGGCGCATTTTCAGTAATTGTTCTTGAAGCTGCCTCAGCCAAACTAGCAGAGATTGGTCAGAAGCTACCTCGATCCATACGGGCAAGCTGTTAACAAATAGCCCAATTAGCGGCTCGTCTTGTAGTAATTCTACTGGGCGTCCCGCCACTGTACATCCGTAGACTACTTTGCTCGCGCCGCTGTAGTAACTGAGCAGCATCGCCCACGCTCCCTGAAAGATTGTACTCAATGTAAGCTGGTGCTGCCGCGAAAAAGATTGCAGCGCTGCTGTAGTTTCTGGGGATAAATAGATTCTCTGTTCGTCGTATTTTTCCTCGGAATTGAAGGCGCTGCTAGCATCTAGATTGGTGAGGGAAGTAGGCGATCGCAATTCTCCGATCGCTTGCCTCCAATACGTCTGGGCTTTCGCTACATCTTGCTTTTGCAACCATTCTATGTAGTCTCGGTAGGGAATGCTGGGCGCTAAATTTACCTTTTTCCCCTCACAAATCGCCTCGTAAATTTGAAGCACTTCCGCGAGTATCGTGGGGATTGACCACCCATCCATCACAATAAAATGTCTGCTCCAAATAAATTGGTAACAGTTGTCAGCAAGGCGAAACAAAGTCAGGCGCATCAAACACTCTTGGGAAAAATCGAACCCTAAGGCGCGATCGCTATCCAGAAAAGTATTTAATTGCTCCTCCTGTTCCGCAGGATTTAGCCCCCGCCAGTCGCATAGCTCTAAGGGAACTGTTACTTGCTGATATACAACTTGTAACGGTTTGTTGATATCTTGCCAGAAAAAGCCTGTCCGCAAACTCGCGTGTCGGTTCGCTACTTGCTCCCAAGCGCTAGAGAAAGCGTCAACGTTGAGATTGCCCCGCAACAAAAAGGGCATTTGGAAAAAATACAGTCCCAATTCCGGAGCGAATAAGCTATGAAATAGAATGCCTTTCTGAATCGGCGAAAGTTCGTAAATATCCTCAATGTTTTCTACTTGCATGAATTTTTACCTGCGTTGGTTGATTTTCGCTAAGAAGCGATCGAGGTCTTTTTGACTCAAATTTGCTTTTGGGAAGTCAGAAGGCGTGTAGGTTCCTGCTTCGGCAGACTGACAGTGGGCAGCAAGCGATCGCAAATTATCCACAAAATCTTTAGCTAGTTTTTCGATGGTGGTTCGCCGGTAGACTGCTTCGCTATACCTCCACTCTAGTTGCAGCCTATTTTCTCGCACGCCTCCGTCAATTTCGATCGAATAGCGCCGATTTCCTAGCAGGCTGCTGCTCGCGCTTTCTACTAGCTCAAACGCAAAAGGTTCAGGCACAATCGGAGCGAATTGCTCGCGGTAGTTAAATCTAATCTGCGATCGATCCAAGGCTTGCAGATGCGCCGCTACTTCTGCGCCATCGCCGAAATAGCGCAGTACCCCAAAGCCAGCGCCTCGATTGGGTACGCCCCGCACCTGCTCTTTAATCGCCTTTAAAGCTTCCCCAGGCCCAGAGATGCCCTTGAGAATGAGCTGCACCGGGAAAATCGCCGCAAAGCAGCCGATCGTGCGCGACAAATCGATATCTTTGGCAAAAATTTCTCGCCCCGAAGCCTCCAAATCCACCAGCAAGGAATCCGCTTTCGTCCATTGATTAAAAGTTTGCACCAATGCAGTCAGCAATACTTCGCTCGTTTGGGTTCCATAAGCTGCTGGAACTTTTTGCAGTAAAGTGCGAGTTTCTTCAACATCGAGCGAAACTAATACAATGCTCGCCCGATCGTTGCTTGGAGAATCAACGGGCAGTTTCGAGACTTCTTGACGCGCAGCGAGCCAGTAATCTCGCTCTTGCTGAATTTGTGGCGATTTGGCGTACTCTTGCAGAAATTCTGACCACCGTTTAAAAGTTGCTGTTGTGGGCGGTAATTCTACAGATTGCCCCTGACTGAGCTGTGCGATCGCCGCAGAAAGTTCCTCTAGCAAAATTTGCCAGGAAACGCTATCTGCCACCAGTTGATGAATCGTTAATAGCAGGCTATTGGGCCGATCGTTTCCCTGGTTAAACAAAGCCACTCGCCAGAGAATTCCCTCGGCTGGATTCAAACTTTCTTTGAGATCGGCTGCCGTTTTTTCTAAAGTAATTTCTCCTTCGCTCGCTGGCAACGCCGATAAATCGATGTATGAGAAAGGTTCTGTTTGAATTTCCTCTAAACTACCATACATTTGCTGCCAGCCCGATTCTGTATGGATAAATCGCAGGCGAAGAATGTCGTGGCGATCGAGCAATTTTTGCACCGCTTGCTGCCATAATTCAGGAGCGATTTCCGAGTCTGTTTTAAATAAAAAGCTCTGGCATTTACCCGAAATTTTTTCTTCTAAAAATTCCTGCTGTATGGGGAGAATAGGCAGCAGTTTTTCAGTCGTCTCAATTGTGGCTGCAACGGCTGCAAGCTCCGCCACAGTGGGACACTCAAACAGTTGTTTGGGCGTCACGCGCAAGCCGGCTTGATTGATTTTGGCGACGATGCGAATGCTTGATATCGAATCTCCGCCTAACTCGAAAAAGTTATCATAAATTCCTACTTTTTCGAGCTCTAGCAGTTGCCCCCAAATCTGGGCGATAGTTTCCTCGGCAGGCGTGCGAGGTTCTGCGAAAGTTCCTTCTAATTTCGCTCTGGCACTGTCGGGTTCTGGCAGCGATCGCCGGTCTACTTTTCCGTTAGGAGTTAAAGGCAAACTTTTGAGCGTTACAAAAGCCCAAGGCACCATGTACTCAGGCAATTTTGTCGCTAAAAAACGGCGAAGTTCGCTGCTGCTTGGTGCTTGTTTCTGATGAGAAACAAAATAAGCCACGACGCGCTTTTCACCAGGCGCATCTTCCCGCGCCACCACTACAGCCTGCGCGATATCTGGGTGCTGCCCTAACGCTGCCTCAATTTCTCCCAATTCAATGCGGAAGCCCCGGATTTTTACTTGATTGTCAATTCGCCCGATAAATTCGATGTTTCCGTCTGGCAAATAACGAGCCAAATCACCCGTTTTATAAAGATGTGCTTCAGGCGCACCGAATGGGTTCGGAATAAATTTTTCTGCCGTCAATTCGGGGCGGTTGAGATAGCCCCGCGCCAGGCTGCTGCCGCCTATGTGCAGTTCCCCAGGCACGCCTACTGGCACTGGCTGCAAATGGGAATCCAGTAGATAAATCTGGGTATTTGCTATAGGTTGGCCGAGGGGAACTGTCTCGGAAATTCCTTTCAATTCCTCGCCATACACTTGATAGGTTAGTACGCCCACCGTCGCTTCTGTTGGCCCGTAGTGATTGAAAATAAGGCAATCTGGATTGATTTTACGAATTTCTTCAATCAATTCCCAGCTTGCAGCTTCACCGCCTAAAATTAGCCGTCTTCGTGGCAAAATAGACTCGGCTTGAGAAGAAGTTAAAAGAGCAGCAAGGTGCGAGGGAACAATCTTGAGGCAATCGATAGAATGGCGGCGGAAATATTCACCCAGCGCTTCTGGATCGGTGGCGCGTTCTTGGGATACTATATGGAGGCATCCACCCGAACAAAGTGCCGGGAAAATCGCTGTATTGCCCAAGTCTGCTGCGAAGGTAGAAACGGTGGCGAAACTAGCACCTGATGGCAGGTTTAACCTTTCTTGAATGCTGTACAGGTAATTGAGCAGTTGCTGGTGTTCGATGGCTACTCCCTTGGGCGTGCCAGTGGAACCGGAAGTATAGATGACGTAAGCTAAATTTTCAGAAGAAGCGCGAGGCGTGTAAGAGGCAGAAACAGTGGGAATGTCTGTATCGATGCAAACAATATTTACCTGAGTTTTCGGCAAGCTTTCAGCGAGTCGCTGTTGCGTTATCAGCACCTGAACTAGGGCATCTTCTAGCATGAGTGCCTTGCGATCTGCTGGGGTTGCCGGGTCTATGGGTAAATACGCGGCACCTGCTTTGAGAATGCCTAGCATTCCTACGATTGTTTCTAAGGAGCGATCAAGGCAAATGCCAACAACGACCTCTGGTTCAACTCCCAAGTTTTGCAGGTGATGGGCGAGTTGATTGGCGCGATCGTTGAGTTCTCGGTAGGTGATTTTTTGGTTTTCAAAGATGACGGCAATGGTGTCTGGCGCGCGATCGGCTTGTTCTTCAAAAAGCTGGTGAACGCATTTGTCTGTCGGGTAATCTTTCTGAGTTTGGTTGAACTCGACGAGAAGCTGCTGACGATCGCGATCGCTCAGTATATTTAATTGACTGATGGGTATTTGTGGATTTTTTAAGGCACTTTCTAACACAGCCTGGAAGTGTTCTGACAAGCGCTTGACATCTTCAGCTTCAAATAAAGCCGAATCGTAGCGAAACTCGGCGATTAAGCAATTGCCTCGTGAAAGGCAGGAAAGTTTAAGTTTGAAGGGTTCTACGCAGGCATCTTGCCGATAGAGGAAAAATGAAACGCCAGACTCGCCATATTTCTCTGGCTTTGTTTCATACTCAAAGCAGATAGGCAAAAAAGCGTTACTTTTATCGGATTCTAGAGTTTCTTCCCAGGTGAAATATTCTTGCCAAGTGTGAATATCTTTGAGATTTAGCTCAACTTGCTGCCAAATTTTGGCAAAACTGAATTCGTCTTGCAAGTCGCACTGTAGTGGTAAATAGGTACTCAACAGCCCCAGCGCTGGCTCTAATTCTTCATATTTCCTGCCGTTTCCAGCTACGCCGACGATCGGGTTTGGCTGTCTGGTAAGCCGCCCAATCAGAATTTGCCAGCAAGTCAGCAGAAATGTAGAAATATCGCTTTGGTGTTTTTGGGCGATCGCTTCCAGGCTGTCGAACAAATCACCCCGAACGATCGCCGTTTCTACTTGTGGCTGAAATTTCGCTTCTGAATTCTTCTTTTCCCAAGGAAACGTTAAAGAGTCCAAAGATTCAATGTTCAGCTTTCGCCAGTATTCTTTGCCAATTGCCGTTTCTTCTGATTCGAGTAACTCATTTTGCCACTCAGCAATATCGGCATATTGCATTGACTCATCAGAGAACTCTTCCCCGCACGCACAGGCCCAGTAGGAAAGACTGAGTTCGCGGGTGAAATTTTTCAGGGTGACGCTATCTGCAATTAAGGCAGAGAAGTTCGCCAGCAATAGGTGCTTGTCTTGGGCGAGAGTGACTAAAGAGATGTGCCAAAGTGGGCCGCGCTCAAAATCAAAAGGAAGCAGGTTTAGTTGCTGAAAAAGCGCTGCGATTTTAGCTTCTTGTTCTTCTGGAGACAAACCGATCAGATTGTATTCCGAGATAGGAACTTCACCAGTGCTGGCGATCGCTTGCAGGGGTAGTGTCATCCCAGGCAAGCAGTGAAAGCTAGTCCGCAGGATTTCGTGCCGATTCACGACATTTTGCAGCGCACTTTTAAGAATCTCTCGATCGAGGTTTCCTGTAATTAAAATTGCACCTCGAACGCGATAGGTCTGTTTAGGATTATTTTCCTGTAACCCCCACAGGTGCCGTTGCTGTGGAGAAAGTCTAAACCCTTCAATTGTTTCCTTTTGCATATCTACTGTTCCTTTCATGGGTCTAAATGTCTTGACAGCTAAACGGTCCTGCCATCCCGACAACAACTCGACGCGAACCATAGAATGGGGTGCGTCCGTGCGCGGCTAGCATATTATCTAGCAGCAAGACATCTCCTTCTTCCCAAGGAAAAACAGTTGTTTCTTGCTGATAGCAGCGACGAATTTCGTCTAATATAAAATCTTCAATGGGCGAGCCATCGCCGTAATAAGCATTGCGGGGTAAATCTTCCGGTTTAAAAGAAGTTAAAAGCTCTTTGCGAACGACGGGTTCGAGATTGGAAATGTGGAAGAGGTGAGCTTGATTAAACCACACCATTTCCTGCGTTTGTGGGTGCCTAGCGACAGCTTGACATATTTGCCGAGTTCTCAAGCTATCGTCACTTTTCCATTCTAACTCAATTCCCGCTTTTTTGCAATACTCTTCTACCTCAATTTTGCTATCAGTATTGAAGACATTTTGCCAGGGTAAATCTACGCCTCCGCCGTAATTTCGCACATACATAACCTTTTGTTGGGCAAACTTTTCTCTAATCTTTGAATCCAGGCTTTCAAACACTTTGCGACTGTTAGCGATCGGAGTTTCTCCTCCCTGTTCAGCTTTCTTGACGCAGAAAAAAGCGATTTTCAGCGGCCAATTTCGAGAATAAGCCATTTCATTGTGCAGCGGGATGAATTGCTCGGCAGGATACTCGGTGGAAGTGTAGATATTTCCGCTCACCAGGCTACGCGGAGTCGAGCGAAAAGAATATTCCAACAAGTCGCCAGCAAGAGTTTGAATAAACTGCTCGAAACCATTCACCCCGCCGACTTCAAAGCCTCGAAAAAGTATTCCTCCATGCTTCCATAACTGCGTTTCGATTGATGAGCGATTGTTTGCAGCCCAACCTGCGAGATTTAATTTTTCTACTGTTGGCTGAACAAATAGAGGTAGAAGGTTTTCGGGCTGGAGGTAGGCGGTTTTGACTAATTCCTCTGAGGACAGGCTGACGGCTTTTCGCCTAACTGCTCCTAACTTTTGGGAATTGAGATTCTTTGTTTCTGTATTTGTCATGATTTTGGCAAATTGGGTGAAAATTTTATCCCTTTTTTTATAGAAAACATGAGAGATCGATCCATTACTTCACACTTTTCATAACTTGGCGTTTAGCGGTTTTTAATTTTTGAATTCCCGAATGATGAATTTGTTTTTCCTGCTCGATTTGGTGCTGCCTTTCTGCTTCGGCAATAATTTCGGCCAAGTCGTCGATCCTGATATCTGGCTGGGCAACTACTTGGTGGAGAAGAGTTTCCCAACCTCTCACGATTCGGGCAATAGTCGCAGCCTCAAATAAGTCGGTTTTGTACTCAAATAAGCCTTGAATTCCTTCTGAAACCTCCCAGAGAGTCAGGCTTAAGTCGTGTCTCGACATACCGACATCGAATTCCAGAATGCTCAAGGTCAAACCAGCTAACTCCAGGGGTGGCATGGGCGCATTCTGGAGTACAAACCACACTTGAAACAGCGGGTTATAGCTAAGATTTCGCTCCGGCTGCAATTCCTCCACTAGCTTTTCAAAAGGAACATCCGGGTGAGCGTAAGCTGCTAACGCTACCTCGCGTGTTCGACGGAGTAGTTCGCGGAAAGTTGGATTGCCTGCCGTGTCGATTCGCAGCACTAAAGTATTGACAAAAAATCCAATTAGTTCCTCTAATTCAAGGAGGTTGCGGTTGGCAATAGGAGACCCAATAGCGAGGTTGTCCTGCTTTATTTGGCAGTACAGCAAGGATTGAAATGCTGCCAGCAACGTCATAAATAGGGTGACATCTTGTTGCTGGGCTAGCTTTTTAATTTTTTCAGTTAAAGAAGCAGAAATCACAAAAGATTGCTGCGACCCTCGGAAAGTTTGCACGGGAGAGCGCTGCTTATCTGTTGACAGCACAGCTAAATTGCTTCCCAATTGCTGTTTCCAATAAGCGAGCTGTTTTTCTAATTTCTCTCCCTGGAAATGCTGCCGCTGCCAACTGGCGAAGTCGGCATACTGTAGGGGAAGTTCAGGCAGCCCAGAGGGTTTGTCAGTGGAAAAAGCTTCATAAAGCGCGGCCACTTCTCGCACCAAAACCCCCATAGACCAACCATCTGAAATAATGTGGTGTATCGTCAGCAGCAACACATATTCTGCCGCACCAAGTTGCAGCAGAGTGCCGCGCAGTAAGGGCGATCGCGTTAAGTCAAAGGGGCGTTGGGCTTCTTCTAGAGTACGCTGCTCAATTTCAGCTTGCTGCTCAGTTTCTGGTAAATGTTGCAAGTTTACCACCGACAAAGCGAAATCCAAGGAAGGAGAAATCAGTTGGACAGGTTGCCCGTCCACTTCTGCAAAAGCAGTCCGTAAAACTTCGTGACGCCTGACAATTTCATTGAGTGTTTGTTGCAGTGCCGACAAATTCAATTGTCCTTGCAAACGCACAGCAGCAGGAAGGTTGTAGGCAGCGTTTTCGGGAGACAATCGATCGAGAAACCACAGCCGTTGCTGGGCAAAAGAAAGGGGAGCAGAATTTGGCTGCGATCGCCTGGGAATGCGCTTAGATTGCTCAGCCTGTACTGCCTCTTTGCCCAATGCTTTGAGGAGGAGCGCTCGCTTCTGGGGCGAGAGGTTTTTCAGTCGTTCTGAACGATTAGTAGACATGATGATTCACCTCCTCGCAGCGATCGCTGTTTGCGATAGTTAAGGAAAGCTTTGCTGCTATGTTTAGCTGGTCGTTTAAAACAACGTTGATATCTGCTTCAGTGGTGAGGGGGTTGGCAAGGACGACTCGAAAAGCAACAATCGGAATGGTTTTGCCATAACAGGTGTTTTGCACGGTTGTTCGCGATACGAAGGTGCGACCGGCTTGCCGCTGGGCCTCTTGAAGGCGCTCGTTAAATTGATTAATGAAGTAGTTGTCTGCTTCGGTTAGTTGTTTTTTGGCTGCTTTTTCCCTGAAGGTTTCTGGAATGTAGCGGTATAAAAGAATATTAATTTCTGGTTCTATCAGCAATTCAAATGCTGGATTTTCCCGAATTAAATTGGCCAAGTGCTGCGTTTTATGGATGCCTGCATCTATCAAAAACTCATAGCCTTGATGGCCGATGATATTCAAGGCGGCTTGCAAGAACAAACTCGCACCTGGTCGAGAGCCTTCGAGAGAGCGCTTGCCTAGATCGATGGAGTCTTTTCGCACCGTGTAGGGCGCGTTTTTTTCAATAACTTTGGCGGTTTGGGGATTGCGGAATAAAACCAGACCGATTCCCATTGGCAAATACATTTGTTTGTGTCCATCTATGGTGACGGAATCTGCTAGTTGAATGCCTGCGAATTTGTGCCGGTGACGTTCGGAAAAAAGCACGGGGCCGCCCCAAGCGGCATCGACGTGAAAGTGAGCGTTTGCTTCTTGCGCGATCGCTGCTATTTCTGGAAGCGGATCGATACTTCCCGAATCGGTGCTGCCTGCAATACCGATAATTGCCAGAATGTGCAGATTGCGATCGCGGCATTCGGCTACAGTTTGGCGCAGCGCTGCCAAATCCATGCGGTGATTGGAATCGGTGGGGACTTTTAGGAGATTGCGATCGCCAATGCCTAATAAACCGGCAGCCTTTTCAAAAGAATAGTGCATCAAACTGGAGCCGATTATCACCATTCCCTTGTAGCCGTAAAACTCTAAAGCTGCGTACAAGCCTTCTTTTTCAATGCCACTAAAGTTATTTTTTGGCCCTAAAGAAGCGTTGCGAGCGCACCACAGGGCTGTGATATTAGCTAGGGTGCCGCCCGTTACCACGATACCGAGCGTGCTATCGCTTTTTTGAATGTGCTGGTTATAAAAATCTTCAGAAAAATCGTAAATTAATCGGTGCATCATTGCCAAAGTCTGGCGCTCGCAGGGGCTTAAAACTTTGGCAGTTTCCATCTTGACTAAATTTTGATTCATCGCGATTAACAGCTTCGCGATCGGGCGCACAAAATAGGGAAGTGCGCTCGTCATGTGACCGATATATCGCGGGGAAGATGTGTGAATGGAATGGGCAACGAGGGTTTGGGCCAAATCATCGATATAATTTCCAACATCTGCCGGAAGGGCGGGAATTTTGTTTTCCGTAAACTCCTGAATAATTAACTCTAAGTCAATATCTGTACTAGCGGTTTTTGCGTACAAAAAATCTTCAACTAGGGCAGAAATTCGCTCCTCCATTGCTTCTTCTGCCAAAAATGACTTTTCTGAGGCACTGAATAGCTCCATCAACTTTTCTTCAAGTGGGGCAACAGAGGCTTTTACGGACTCCATTACATCTTGATAATCTTTGGTCTTTACTGTTAGTTTACTCATCCCTAATCCCTCCTTTTTAATGGCTTTTTTATTCCTATCCCAAGCAAAGCTTTATGGAGATAGGGCTTTTTATGCTTTTTTACAAACGCGCTATTTGCTCAGACGCCATCACAGTTTGTGCTGACTCTCCATCCACTTTTTCTAAGATGTCTAGCAATTCATCTATCTGGTTAGAATCGGCGTTTGCCAGAATTTCTTCCTCGATTAGTTCAGCTAAGTTCTGAATAGTGGGAGCGGCAAAAAAATCGCACAGCGCTAACTCTACTCCAAAGCACGATCGCACTCGCGATATTAACTGCGTTGCCATCAGAGAGTGACCGCCGAGGTCAAAAAAGTTTTGGTTGGTTCCTACTTTTTCTAGCCCTAAAAGAGCCGTCCAAATCTCAGCAATTTTTTCCTCTGTGGGCGTTTGTGGCTCAGTGAAGGCTGTTTCATCAGAAACGCGATCGCACCTTTGAGATAAGGCGAGGCGGTCAATTTTTCCGTTGGGCGTTAGCGGCAGCGCATCTAATAGCACAAAAGCTGAAGGCATCATGTAATCGGGCAGTTTGTGCTTCAAGAATGAACGCAGTTCGGAAATAAGTTCTGACTGATTTCTGAACCCTGAGTTAGCAACTAAGTAAGCGACTAGGCGTTGACTGCCCGGTGTATTTTCCTGAAGCAAAACAGCAGCGGTGGATACAGAAGAATGTTGAGAAAGTGCTGCCTCTATTTCTCCTAGTTCGATCCGGAAACCGCGAATTTTTACTTGGCAATCGCCACGACCCAGAAATTCTATATTACCATCCGGCAGGTAACAACCGATATCGCCTGTTTTGAACAAAAGTTTTTCAGGAGTATTACCGAGAGAATCTAATTTTTGTTGCCCAAAGGGGTGAGAAATGAATTTCTCCGAGGTTAAGTCGGGGCGGTTTAAGTAGCCCTGTGCCAATCCATCGCCGCCGACGTAAATCTCGCCGGGAATTCCTATGGGAACGGGTTGCAAATTGCGATCGAGCAGATAAATTTGCGTGTTGGCGATCGGGCGACCGATTGGAACTTTCTCGACACAGTGAGTTGCATCGTACCACGTCACGTCTGCTGCTACTTCAGAAGAGCCATAAAGGTTGATTAATACCCGCTGGGCCATCTGCTCTCGAAATTGCTGGCAAAGTTCCACCGCCAGAGTTTCTCCGCTGCAAATCCAATATTTTAATTGAGGCAAACGCCTGTCTAAATCAGGGAAGGAATCTAAGATAGCGCGCAACAAAGAAGGAACTAGCACCAGTCGCGTTACATTTTGCTTTGATAAGGTTTGAAGGAATTGGTTAATATCTTTGACGGCTCGATCGGGAATAATGACAGTCGGCAACCCATGCAGCAAAGGAGCAAAAATTTCCCAAACCGAATCGACAAAATTTAAGGATGTTTTTTGACAGCAAATATCTTGTTCGATAAAAGGGTAGGGGTTCCAAAAACAGCGATTGACTGTGCCTCGGTGGGTGCCGAGTACCCCTTTGGGAGTGCCTGTGGAGCCAGAAGTGTAGAGGACGTAAGCGAGGTTTTCAGCTTCTACTTTAACAGCGGGGTTGCGATCGCTCTCGCGGGAAATTTCTTTCCATTCGGCGTCGATACAGACGACTTTAGCGCTGTGTTCGGGGAGGGTTTCTAGGAGGTTTTTTTGAGTCAAAAGCACCGGAACTTTTGCGTCGGCTAGCATGAAGGAGCGGCGTTCTTGGGGATAAGCAGGATCGAGAGGAACGTAAGCGGCACCAACTTTTAAAATGCCCAAAATGGCCACCAGCATCGACAGCGATCGCTCTAAGCAAATTCCCACCAAAACTTCTGGTTTTACACCTAGAGATTGCAGGTAATGCGCGATTTGGTTGGCTTTGGCATTCAATTCGCGGTAAGTCAATTGTTCATTTTCGCAAATTGCAGCCACTGCATCTGGGGTTCGCTCTGTTTGCGCTGCAAATAATTCGTGAATTGAGGAATTTTTGGGGTAATCCGCTTGGGTGTCGTTCCACTGGACAAGTAATTGTTGTTGTTCAGCAACGCTCAATAAGCATAAATTCGATAGTTTTTGGTGAGGATTGGCAGTCATTCCTTCCAGTAAAGTTTGCAGGTGTCCGAGCATCCGCACAATCGCGCTGTCCTCAAAGCGGCTGCGATCGAAAATAATTTTCAGCGTCAATTCGGCACCGGGCATCGCCATCACCGTTAGAGGATAATTCGTTGTTTCCAAGGAGCGAATATTCTCTACTTTTAAGTTTTGAATCTTGTCTTGCAAAGAAGCATCCGAAGGATAATTTTCAAAAACGACCAAACTCTCAAATAGAGGTAAACTCCGAGGAACTTCACTCCACCCCTGCACCTCAACGAGGGGGCTGTACTCATACTGCCGCGCCTCAACTTGTTGCGCTTGGAGTTCTTTCAAGCAGGATAAAATAGAATCCTGTGGGTCAATTTTTACGCGCACTGGCAGAGGATTTACGAACAGCCCCACTACCGATTCAGCACCCATTAACTCTGGTGGCCGCCCGGAGACAACCGTACCAAAAACCACATCTTCCTCGCCGCTGTATCGGCTCAAAAGTAGCGCCCAAGCTGCCTGTACGAGGGTATTTAATGTTAGCTGATGCTGCCGCGCTAAGGATTGCAGTGCGGCGGTGGCTGTTGCAGAAAATATCACCTGCTGTTCGCCACTACTTTCTAAACGGTTTCCCGCGACAATATTGCCCCGGGCGATCGCAGTTGGGGCTGCCAAACCTTTGAGAGTTTGCCGCCAAAATGACTCAGCCGCAGATAAATCTTGCTGGTGCAGCCACGCGATGTAATCTCGATAAGGACGAGGGCGTTTGAGGTGCAATTCCTCCCCCTGGGAGAAGGCTTGATAAAATGCAAAAACTTCATCAAGAACGATCGCCAGCGACCACCCATCTAAAACTAAGTGGTGGTGGCTCAAAATAAACTGAAAAGTATCTGTTTCTAACTGCGCCAGTGCAATGCGAATCAAGGGAGCTGATGTCAAGTCAAAGCCCTGCTCTCGATCGGCTTTTAGGAACGTTTCTAGCTGCTGTTGTTGTGCGGATGCAGATAGCGAGCGCCAGTCCATCTGCTGCCAAGATAATGCCGCCTCTTTACGCACCGCTTGCACGGGATCTTTCAATTTTTCCCACAAAAAACAAGTCCGCAATATGGGATGCCGCTCTACAACTTTTTGCCAACTATTTCTAAACCCAGAAACATTGAGATCGCCGCGCAAAACGCACAGCAGTTGCCCGAAATATACGCCCGATTCTGGCTGGTAAAGGGAATGAAAGAGAATGCCCTGCTGCGCTGGGGAGAGGGGATAAAAATCTTCGATATTGCCTTTGCTCATATTAAAGCTCTCCCAAAATTGCGGTAATGTTGTCTAAATCGCCCTGGCTCCACTGGCTCCACTTAAACTCTGCAAAGTCAGAAGGAGTGCAGCCGCCGGCGTCGGGGGACTGACAGTATTGAATTAGCGATCGCAGCGATTCTATAAAGCCCGTTGCTAAATTTTCAATGCTTTCTCGTCGGTGAATGCTTTCGCTGTACGTCCAATCTAATTGCAGCTTGCTGCTGGCAATAAATCCGTTAATTTCCAGCAGATAACGCCGATTTCCGCGCGGGCTGCGAATGGGGCCACTAGGCTCGGAGGACAGCATGAATAAAGAAGATTTCGGCAGCACTTGGTCAAACTGTCCGAGATAGTTAAAGTTTACCTCTGCTCGTGGCAATTTGTGCAATTGTGTAGCAAATTCTGGGTTTAAATATCCTAGAACACCGCACCCCATACCGCGATTTGGCACTGCGCGTAACTGCTCTTTCACTGATTTGATGGTACCCCCTAAATCGGAATGTTTTTCTAAATTTAGCAGGACGGGAAAAACTGCTGTAAACCAGCCGATTGTGCGCGACAAATCTACTCCTTCAAATATATCTTCGCGCCCGTGACCTTCTAAGTCCAGTAAAAGTGAGTTATTGCCAGTCCAGCGTTCAAATGCTTGGCCTAAAGCAGCTAGCAATACATCATTAATTTGAGTGCGGTAAGCGGCAGGTACTTCTTGTAAGAGCAGTTTGGTTTCTTCAACACTCAAAGCAACGGATACTGTCTTTTCAGATGCAACTAAATTGGCTGCGTTTGGGAAATCCACCGGCAAGCGAGAAGTTGGTTGGTGAGAAAGGGCGAACCAGTAATCGAACTCTCCCTGCAATTCGGGCGATCGCGCCCACTCATGCAAGCGTTCTGCCCACTGCTTAAATGAGGTTGTTTTGGGCGGGAAGGCGACTGTTTCGCTGCGGCTAATTTGCTCATAAGCTGTCTGGAAATCCTCAATTAAAATTCGCCACGAAACCCCATCAACCGCTAAGTGATGAATGGCCAATAACAAGCGATTTGGCTGATGTTTGCCCAAGTCAAATAGGGCAGCGCGAAGTAATGGCCCCTCTGACAAATTCAAACTAGCTTGCAACTGAGTGGCGGCGGTTTGGAAAGCGGCTTCTCGTTCCTCTGGAGGTAGCGACGACAAATCAATGCAGGTAAACGGAGCAATCTTTTCTGGATGGGAAATTGCTTGCTGCCAGCCAGATTCTCCTCGCGCAAAACGCAGGCGCAGCGCGTCGTGGTGCTTCAGCAATTCTTGCAAAACTGACTCAATTAATGCAGGTTCGAGAGGTTGCTGTAACTCTAAAAGCACCGCCTGATTCCAGTGGTGTGGATCGGAGAGATTTTGTTCAAAAAACCAGTGCTGAATCGGCGTGAGCGGAACTTCGCCAGTGATTAATCCTTGTTCCGATTGTTGGGTTCCATCTGTATCGGCAACGGCTGCTAGCTGTGCAATGGTTTGGTGCTGAAACAGTTGTTTTGGTGTAAGTTGCAACCCCGCTCGATTGGCTTGAGAAATGACTTGAATGCTGAGGATAGAATCGCCGCCCAATTCAAAGAAATTGTCGTCAATTCCCACTTGTTCTAACCCCAATACTTGCGCCCAAATTTCTGCCAAAATTTTCTCAATAGCCGTGCTGGGCGCGGCGAATGCCTCTTCGAGTTCTGGCCGATCGCGATCCGGTGCAGGTAGTGCCTTGCGATCGACTTTGCCGTTGTTTGTTAAAGGCAGCGCCTCCAGCGTCACGAAAGCAGCAGGCACCATGTATTCCGGCAATTTTTGTTTCAGAAAGCAGCGGAGTTCGTGAATCAGTATTGAATGCTTATTTTGTGCTGCTGAGTTAGCAATGATATAAGCTACCAAGCGCTTATCGCCCGGTACATCTTCTCGCACTACAACCACAGCCTGGGTGACATCTGGATGCTGTCCTAGCGCTGCTTCAATTTCTCCTAACTCGATGCGGAAACCGCGCACTTTTACTTGGTGGTCAATTCGTCCCAAGTATTCAATATCGCCATTTGGCAGATAGCGAGCTAAGTCTCCCGATTTGTACAAGCGCGCTTTCAAACTGTCATTAAAAGGGTTCGGAATAAACCGATCGACCGTTAATTCTGGCTGATTGAGATAGCCCCGCGCGATGCCAGCACCACCAACGTAAATTTCCCCAGGGATGCCGATCGGAACGGGTTGGGAGTTGCGATCGAGCAGGTAAACTTGCAAGTCAGGAATTGGACGGCCAATAAGGCTGGCATTTTTACTTAAATCAGCGGCAGTCAGCGGCTGATAAGTGACGTGGACAGTTGTTTCTGTAATGCCATACATATTGACAAGTTGAGGGTGCCGATCGCCGTGCCGATCGAACCAAGGTTTTAAGCTTTGCAAGTCTAAAGCTTCCCCGCCAAAAATTACTAAGCGCAGGCTTAAATCTTCGCCAATTCCGACAGATTCTTCTGTTTTTATCAACTGGTAAAATGCAGAAGGAGTTTGGTTGAGAACTGTGACCTTTTCTTGGCATAGCAAGCTGTAAAAATCTTGGGGCGATCGGCTGACTGAATAAGGCACGATCGCAAGTCGCCCGCCGTATAGCAAAGCGCCCCAAATTTCCCACACTGAGAAGTCAAAAGCATAAGAGTGAAACAGCGTCCACACATCTTGCTCGTTGAAGTTGTACCGCGACTGGGTAGCAGTAAACAGGCGGACGACGTTTGAGTGAGGAACTAAAACGCCTTTGGGGATGCCAGTTGAGCCAGAAGTGTAGATGATATAGGCGAGATTTTCGGCAGTGGTGCCGCTGGCGGGATTTTCTTTGCTGTGTTGGGAGAAAGCACTTTTATCCCCATCGAGGCAAAGGATTTGGGCGCTACATTTGGGAAGGGTTTGCAACAACTTTTCCTCAGTCAGCAGCACATTTACCTGCGCGTCTTCGAGTATAAAAGCGAGGCGATCGCGCGGGTTGGCTGGATCGAGGGGAACGTAAGCGCCCCCGGCTTTGAGAATACCGAGAATGCCGATAATTGTATCGAGCGATCGCTCGACACAAATTCCCACCAAAACTTCTGGTTTAACGCCGAGTTGTTGCAGGTAATGCGCGAGTTGGTTGGCTCGTTCATTCAGCTCGCGGTAGGTGAGTTTTTGGTCTTCAAATACGACTCCAATGGCATCGGGAGTTCGCTCGACCTGCGCTTCAAATAATTGATGAATGCAGCGATCGCTCGAATAATCGGCGCGGGTATCATTCCACTCTACTAATAACTGATGCCGCTCTTTTTCCCCCAGCAACGGTAGCTCTTCAATCCGCCGCTCTGGGTTGGCAGCTATGCCCTCCAGCAAGGTGAGAAAATGCCCCGCCATCCGCCTAATAGTGACCGCATCAAATAAATCCGTACTGTATTCAAACTGACCGCTAATTTCTTCCTGCTTTTCTTCTAAATACAGCGTTAAGTCAACTTTTGCTGTCTGATTCTCAACATCTAAAAGAGTGAGATTTAGTCCGGCGATTGACTCGGCAGCAACAGGTGGAGTTTGCAAAACAAAAGCGACTTGGAACAGTGGATTGTAGCTCAAATTTCGCTCGGGTTGCAACTCTTCAACCAGTTTCTCAAACGGCAAATCCTGGTGAGCGTAAGCTTCTAAACTCACCTCCCGAATGCGATCGAGCAACTGCCGAAAAGTGCGATCGCCTGACAAATCAGTTCGCAATACCAAAGTATTGACAAAAAACCCGATTAGCCCTTGAATTTCCGCTCGGTTGCGGTTGGCGATGGGAGAGCCAACGGGGATATCTGCCTGTCCTGTATAGCGATAGAGCAACGTTTTAAAGGCTGCTAGCAGCGTCATAAACAGGGTGACATTTTCCTGGCGGCTGAGCTTTTTGAGGGCTTCCGTTAGCGTTTTCGGGATGAGGAATGATTCTTTCGCGCCCCGATAGGTTTGCACCGGGGGACGGGGGCGATCGGCTGGCAATTCCAGCAAGGGGGGAGCGCCACTAAGCTGTTTTTTCCAGTAGTTAAGTTGAGTTTGCAAGTGATCGCCCGCAAGCCATTCCCGCTGCCAAATAGCAAAATCGGCGTACTGTATGGAAAGTTCGGGAAGTGGGGATGGTTTGCCAATAGAAAACGCTTCGTAAAGTGCTGCTAATTCTTGCAGAAATACTCCGATTGACCAGCCATCAAAAATAATGTGGTGTAGCGTCAGCAGCAAGACATATTCCTCAGCATCTAACTGTAGCAAACTAGCTCGCAACAGCGGCCCTTTGGTTAAATCAAAAGGTTTGCTAGCTTCTTCTGCCGCCAGTTGTTTTACTTTTTCTTCTCGCTCAGTTTTCGCCAATTTTTGCAACTCTAAAACTTGCAGCCCGAAATTAAATTTCTGACCAACCACCTGCACAGGTTGACCGTCTACAGTGGCAAATGTCGTCCGCAAAGCTTCGTGACGGCGCACAATTTCCTTCAAACTTAGCTCTAGCACTACTACATTTAGCCTGCCTTTTAGTAACACAGCCGCCGGAAGGTTGTAAAAAGGGTTTCCCGGTTCAAATTGGTCAATAAACCACAGTCTTTGCTGGGCAAAAGAGGTGGGAAATGCAAATACTTCTTCTTCCGCAGTATTTGCCGAATCGCGAGTATCTGTTGGAGGTTTTTCGGAAAAATGCACCGTCATTGGATTAGTAACTGATAATTGGTAATTGGGATTGCAGCCGATATTTAGGGATTGGTTATGAGTTATTGGCTGCTAACCTATGACTAATCACTGATTTGTGGTTAGCGCAAAGATGACAGTTTCATGCGGTACGCCGATCGCGAAACGGGCGCGATCGCGGGTTCTTCAACTGTCGCGTTTTTGTTTTTGGCTGCAGAAATATTTTCTGCAAGTACGGCGAGCGATCGTCCTGCAAAAATATCGCACAAAGGCAATTCTATCTGACAAGATTCTCGTATCTTTGCTGCTAATTGAATTGCCAGCAGGGAATTTCCTCCTAGTTCAAAAAAGTTCTCGGCAATGCTTAACTGTTCGATGCCGAGAACCTCACAGCAAATTCTCGCTAACATTGCCTCAATAGGCGTGCGCGGTGCGACAAAAATCTTTGCTTCTGGAATTGCGGCATCCGGTTCGGGCAGTGCCTTGCGGTTAACTTTGCCGTTCGCCGAAAGCGGCAGCGCGTCCAGAACTATAAATGCAGACGGCACCATATAATCTGGCAGTTTTTCGCTCAGAAATTGTCGCAATTCTTCAACCGCAGGGGCCGCGTTTTGTTGTGGAACGATATATGCTACTAAGCGCTTTTGACTGTGATTTTCTCCGAATGCGGTGACAATGGATGCTTTGACTGCTGGGTGCTCGTTCAAAGCAGCTTCAATTTCTCCTGCTTCGATGCGGAATCCTCGAATTTTAAGGCGGAAATCTTCTCGTCCTAAAAATTCGATGTTGCCGTCAGGGAGGAAGCGCCCTAAATCTCCCGTTCGGTACAAGCGATCGCCCGTGACGGGGTGCGTGAGGCAACTGGCGCGAGTTTTTTCTTCATTGCGCCAGTATCCTTTTGTCAGCCCAACTCCGGCACAGCACATCTCGCCGGCAACCCAGACGGGACAGTCTTCCAGCCTTTCATTCAAAATGTAATAGCGTGTATTGGCGATCGGCGATCCGTAGGGAATGCTCTTCCAAGAAGGGTCAACAGTTTCTACCGGATACCAGATGTTCCAAAGGGTAGTTTCGGTTGGCCCGCCGACACTGACAACGCGACATTCTGTGACCATCGCCCTTAACCTCTGGGGCAGGGTTATCGGTATCCAGTCACCGCCGAGAAACGCCCAGCGCAAGCACTCCGGCAACACCTCAGAACGTCCGCCAGCGTAATCGAGCAGCATTTCCATCATCGGCGGAACCGAGTTCCAAATGGTGACGCGCTCTTTTACCATCAATTGAGTCCAGTGAGCGGGGTCTAGCCGTTGTGCGGCATCGGGAATGACGATCGCTCCCCCGGCCGCTAGGATGCCGAAGATATCGTAAACCGACATATCGTGGTGCAGTGCGGTGACTGCGATCGCGCGATCGCACTCGGCCACATTAAACACTTGGTTGGTCTGAGCGATCGCATTGACTGCACCGCGGTGCGCGATCGCCACGCCTTTCGGCAAGCCAGTTGAGCCGGATGTGTAAATCACATACGCTAAATCTTCTGCTTCCTGCACTGATTCCAAAGCTTCGCCGCTTTCTGTTGCTAATTCCTCAGTATCAAGACAAATTCGCCGCACATTTTCCGGCCATTCCAAGCGTTGATTTAACTGAGATTGCGTCAAAACAATCTCAACTTCGCCATTTTCCAACAAATACCAAAGCCGCTCTTTTGGCAGCGCCGCATCGATAGGTAAATAAGCGGCTCCAGAGGCTAGAATTCCCAGGACAGCGACTATTTGCTCCCATCCTTTTTCCATGACGACGGCAACCAACTGGTTAGGGCGAGTTCCCAGCTTCCGCAATCGGTGAGCGACTTGATTCGATCGCCGGTATACTTCCTCGTAGGTGAGGGTACGATCGCGCGTAATGACGGCGGGTTCGTGCGATCGCAAGGCGACTTTCTCAGCAAACAATTCGTGCAGCAATCCATCGGGAATGGGTGCTTCAATGCTGTTAGCAAAAGCTTGCTGAAACGACACGGTTTCCTGCCAAGTTTCCTCTTCGTTAGCGAGGCGCTGCAACAGGCGGCAGTAGGCGTCAAACATATCGTCGATTAGCCCTTGGGGGAAGAGTTCTTCCACCGCATCCCAGCTAAAAGACAGCCCCTGAGCGGTTTCGGTAAATTGCGCGTCAATCCAAACTTGCGGAGTTTGACCGATAATGTGAATCAGTTCTCCCAATTCTTGAATCAGAGAAAAGATAGAGGAATCTTCCCCTGGCGCGTTTTGCGGATCGATCGTAAACACGACTGGCATCAGCGCTGCGGTTGTACCTTGCGCTTGAGCGAGTTCTCGCAAAACCCGCACGCCGCTGACATATTGGTGTTCTAAATCTTGCCAAAGCTGTTCTTGCAATCGCTTGGCTCGTATTTCAAAACTCTCTCGCTTGGAGTTATCTATTTCTAGCAAAGTAAACGAGGCAAATTCTCCGATAATTTCCTCAACTTGAGAATGCAAAGGCAACCGATTAAAGCGCGGCACGTTGAGGGTAAACCGAGGTGTTTTGCTCCACAGAGACAGAACCTCCGCATAGGCTGCCAGCAATAAACCCGTAGGAGTGAGGCTGGCGCGAGCTGTGCGCGTTTTGAGGCGCTGCCAGGTTTGCAAGTCTAAGCGATCGCTCCAGCGTTTAAATCGCGGCTGCGTTAAGGAATTCGGGTGTTTGGCGAGGGGTAATTCCGGCGCTGGTGGCAGGGTTTTGAGGCGATTTCGCCAGTAATCTAAGGATTGCTGAAAGAGTGGGGACTTTTCTAAGGCGATCGCGGCTAACACGCAGTCGCGGAAAGACAGTTGCAAGGGCGCGATCGCAGTATGGGGATTGCGGTAAAACTTTACCAAATCGCCAAACAAAATTTGAAAACTCCAGCCGTCTATGCACAAGGCGTCAATGCTGATGTGGAGGCGGATGCGGCGATCGCCCCTTTGCGAAGCGCAAATTTCAAATAGCGGCCAGCTATCGAGCGGCAGCACTTGGTGAGAAAGGCGATCGCGAATTGCTTCGAGTTGTTCATCGGCAACTTTTGAATCGAGCGATCGCAAATCCAAAACCTCAATTTTATAAGCGGGTACGTTTTCCAGAATTTGCTGCTTTCCGTTCGGAAGTACGATCGCCCGCAGCATATCGTGACGCTCTACAACTCGCTGCCACGCGAGGCTAAACCGCTCTAAATCTAACTCGTCGCTCTCAATTTCTACATAGCCGTGAATGGCAACATTGCCCATTTCAAAAAAGCTATTTCTCCCGATCCAGTACGCCTGCTGCATTTCGTTGAGCGGAAATGGTTGGTAGCGATTGTGAGGGTCGGGGGCGATCGCGGGCAGTGAAATCAGGGGTTCGGGCGACTGCTGGCTCTTAGCTTGTGCGATCGCAACTGCCAGACTGGCGACACTAGGGGATTGAAACAAGCAGCGCAATGATAGCTCGACGTGAAAGCGGTCGCGCACCTTGGCAATCAGTTGAGTTGCCAGCAAAGAGTGACCTCCCAACTCGAAGAAATTGTCATTGATTCCCACCTGTTTTAAACCCAGAACCTCCGCCCAAATCTCCGCTAATACTTGTTCTTCTAAAGTTTGAGGTGCGATAAAATCGGCGTTTGAGTTGTTGGTTTCCGGTGCGGGAAGTGCCTTAAAATCTACCTTGCCGTTTGGCGTTAATGGCATCGCTTCTAAAAACATGAAACTGGCAGGAACCATATAATCTGGCAGTTGTTCCCGGAGAAAAGAGCGCAGATTTTTAATCAGTGCAGAGTGCGTAGGGGCGGTGCCTCCGTGCCCGCCCGCGACTGCTGAGTTTAAAACGAGGTAAGCAACTAAGCGCTTACTGCCTGAATCTTCCTCATGCGCCAGAATGACTGCTTCTTGCACGTCTGGATGTTGGCTGAGTGTGGATTCGATTTCTCCTAACTCTATGCGGAAACCGCGAATTTTCACTTGGCGATCTGTGCGATCGATAAATTCTAAATTCCCGTCGGGAAGATAGCGGACTAAATCGCCTGTTTTGTAAAGGCGAGCGCCTTGCACGTTGCTAAAAATATCGGGAATAAATTTTTCTCGATTCAGATCCGAACGGTTGATATATCCTCTGGAAATGCCGGCACCTCCGATATATAATTCGCCGGGAATTCCGATGGGAACGGGTTGCAAGTTAGCATCGAGTACATAGGTGCGGGCATTTGGAATTGGACGACCGATCAGCAGCGATTTTGCAGTAGGAATATTCCCAGGTAACTCGCACCAAGTCGCTACAATTGTTGTTTCTGTGGGCCCGTAAGTATTGACGAGCCGCACTTTTTCTGATACGCACTTTCTCCACTGATTCAGCGACGCTGGAAGCGCTGCTTCTCCGCCAATAATTGTCAAGCGCACTGACGGGGGAAATTCTGCTTTTTCGGCGCTGAGTCTGGCAGTTAATTCGCGCCAGTAAGCGGTTGGCAAATCTAAGACGGTGATTTGCCATTCCCGGCATTTTTGCAGGAAGGAAGAAATGCTGTCTAACATGGAATTTCCGCGCAGTACCAAAGTGGCACCTCGCGTTAAACAGGGATAGATTTCTTCGGCGCTGGCGTCGAAGCTGAAGGAAGCAAATTGGAGAATGTGATCGCCTGCTTTAATGCCATATTCAACACTTGCAGCCTGCGTATAATTCGCCAAAGATTGATGCTGCACCATCACTCCTTTTGGCTTGCCGGTAGACCCGGATGTATAGATGATATAAGCGAGGTTTTCTGGTTCAACGGCGCTATCAGGATTTGACTTATTTTGTTGAGCGATCGTCTGCCAGTCTGCATCCAAGCAAATCACAGAAATATTATTGTGGGCTGGCGTTTCTGCTTTTAATTCTGTTTGCGTTAGCAATACCCTAACTCCCGCGTCTTCTAACATGAAGGCGAGGCGTTCTTTAGCATAGATGGGGTCGAGGGGCAAATAAGCGCCGCCTGCTTTTAATATGCCTAAAATTCCGACGATCGCATCGAGCGATCGCTCCATATAAACGCCGACTATCCCATCTGGTTTTACGCCGAAAGAGTGCAAATAATAGGCAAGTTGATTCGCGCGACTATTTAATTCTTGGTATGTCAAAGTTTGGCATTCAAATTGCACCGCAACCGCATCAGGGGTTTTCGCCACTTGCGCTTCAAATAAGCGATGAATACAGGCATTTTGAAAGTTATTTGTTTGAGTGTTATTCCACTCAAATAGAATTTGCTGGCGTTCGGCTTCTGCAAGCATGGGCAAATCAGACAGTCGTGCGGAAGAATTAGCAACGATGCCTTCTAATAAGTTCTGAAAGTGTCCTGCCATTCGCGCGATCGTAGCCGATTCAAATAAGTCTAATCTGTATTCAAACCACCCTCTAATACCTGTTCCTGTGGCTTCTAATTCCAATGTTAAATCGAAATTTGCTGTCCCGCTGTGAATCTGTTGGCAGTTCAGGCTCAAATCCGGTAATTCTAAGGCGAATTCGGAGGCATTTTGAAATGCAAACATCACCTGAAATAAAGGCGAGTGACTTAAATCTCGGTTCGGCTGCAATTCTTCTACCAACTTCTCAAACGGTACATCTTGATGCGCGTAAGCGCCTAATGCAACCTCTCGCACTCGATTCAGCAACTCTCGAAAAGTGGGATTTCCGGTTAAGTCAGATCGCAGGACTAAAGTATTGACAAAAAATCCAATTAATGATTCGGTTTCGCTGCTGTTGCGGCTGGCAATTGGTGAACCGACGAGGATATCTTCTTGTCCCGTGTAGCGGTAAAGCAGTGTATTGAATGCGGCCAGCAATGTCATAAATACAGTGGTTTTTTCCCTGCGACTCAATTGCCTAATTGCCTCGGTTAAGCGCTCTGGCAATTCAAATAATTGCCGACCTCCCTTGTAACTTTGAACAGCGGGACGAGAAAAGTCTGTTGGTAAATTTAGAACCGCTGCGCGGCCACTTAACTGCTGCTTCCAGTAAGTAAGTTGAGTTTCTAATATTTCTCCCTGCATTTGTTGGCGCTGCCAAGTTGCAAAGTCTGCATACTGGATTGGCAGCGGTGAAAGCAAGGCTAAATTCTTATTAGTAAATACTTCATAAAATGCCGCTAGTTCCCGTAAAAATACGCCCAGAGACCAACCATCAAAAATGATATGATGGGCGGATAAAAGCAGGGTATGTTCTGTTGGTGATAGACGCAGAAGCTTGGCACGAAGCAGATTTGGTTGAGTTAAATCAAAGGGCAAATCGGCTTCTTCCGCAGACATTTTTTGCGCTTCTTTCTCGCGTTCCTCAGGGGAGCAGTGGCTCAAATCTATCAGCGGTAATGGAAAAATTTTCGCATCAAAAATAACTTGTATCTGTTCTTTTTCCCCACCAGCAAACGCAGTTCTCAAAACCTCGTGTCGCTCGATAATTTTCTCAATACTTTGCCTGAGTGCTTCTGCATTAAGTTGCCCCGTCACCCGAACCGCACCGCAGAGGTTGTAGAAGGGGTTTCCCGGTTCCAATTGGTCGAAGAACCACAAGCGCTCTTGGGCAAAAGACAGGGGGATGTTTGGCAAGCGAGAAACTGGCTGGATAGACGCAGTTTTAGGCGCTTCTGCCAATTTTTCTAAAATTTTTGCTGCCCGTTGAGCAAGGCTTAGTTCCTGGAATAAGTCTTCTATTGATAACGCTATTTTTAGAGCGGTTTCGATCTGATTTTTAAATTCAAATACCGCCAATGAATCGAAACCCAAATTACTAAAAGCCTGTGCCGATTGGATTTGGGAAAGGCTGACTTTCAGCACCCTCGCTACCTGCTGTCGCAAATAGGTTTCTAACTGTGCCTGCCGTTCTTCTAACTCGGCTGACAGCAGCATTTCTCGCGTCAGGCGATTCTCTATTTCAACAACATCAGATATCTGTAAAATGCTACTGGCGACAACTTCCAAATTGTCAGCTAGAAAGTCAGCACAGGCGGCGCGACGTTGAATTTTACCGCTGGTGGTTTTCGGAATGCTTCCGGGCTTTATCAGCACTACTCCATAAACTTGTACTTCATATTCGATCGCAATGCGTTCGCGGATGGCGCTGATAATTTCCTCGGCATGATCCGGCGCTTTGCGAGATTGTAATTCTGGCACGATAACGAGCTGTTCTTCGCCTGCGACTTCCACCGAGAATGCCGCGATCGCCCCTTGTCGCAAACTGGGATGGCTGCGTTCTGCCGTTCTTTCTATATCTTGGGGGTAAAGATTGCGGCCTCGGATGATAATCAAATCTTTGAGTCGCCCTGTAACAAACAGTTCGCGATCGCGTAAAAAGCCTAAATCTCCAGTTCGCAAAAAGGGTCCTTCGCTGGTATCTGAAAGATATGCTTGGAAAGTTTTTTCTGTTTCTTCTGGGCGATTCCAATAGCCTCGCGCCACAGTTTCGCCAGCTACCCAAATTTCTCCGACTTCCTGCGGCTGGCATTGTGTCAGAGATTCGGGATTGACGATCGCAACTTTAGTGCCAAATTCAGGGAAACCGCAGCCGACTAAAGTTCTCGCGCCCCCCTCGCCTTCCAAAACTTCTACAATGTGATTATTTTCCAGCGCCCCAGCATCAACAGGTAAGAAAGTCGGTGTTATTCCGCTGCGAACCGTGGCAATTTTTAGCGTAGTTTCTGCCATTCCGTAAGCAGGACAAAACGCATCTGCCTGAAAACCCCAGCGTTCAAAAGCTTTGGTAAATCGCTCTAGGGTTTCTTTGTGGATGGGTTCTGCGCCGTTATAGGCCACGCGCCAACTACTCAAGTCGAGCATTTTTTCGCCATCGCCCAAGATTTTGCTGATTTTGCTAGCACACAAGTCGTAAGCAAAATTTGGCCCGCCGCTGTGGGTACCTTTGTAGCGCGAAATCGCTTCCAACCAGCACATCGGGTTCTGAATAAACGCCGCTGGCGGCATGAAGTAAGAGGGAATTCCCAGATACAAAGGTTTGAGCAATCCGTCAATTAACCCCATGTCGTGAAACGGGGGGAGCCACGTTACCGCAACGCTCTCGGAATCGTGATCGAAGCCTCGGTGAATGTATTCGATGTTGTACAAAACGTTGGCGTGGCTCACCATTACGCCTTTGGGGGTGGAGGTTGAGCCGGAAGTGTACTGAAGATAAGCCACTTCGTCGGGATGGATGGGTGGCTGCTGCCACTTTTCCCCGTCATCGGAAAGCTCCTCTGCACTCAGCCAGCGCATAGCTTTGAGCTCCGGCGATTGCTCGCATAGCTGCTCTAAATTTTCCAGGTGTCGCGCGGGAGCGATCGCAACTGTTGCTCCTGCATCTAGGGCGATCGCGCTAATTTTCGCTAAATTCCGTTTCAGCTTCGGCGGATAGAGGGGAACCGCGATCGCTTTGGCGTACAAGCATCCAAAAAAGGCCGCGAGATAGTCGAATCCTGGCGGGAAAAGCAGTAAGGCTCGTTCGCCAGTGACTCCCAACGTCTGAAGTCGCACGGCGTGCGATCGGGCGATCGCGTCTAACTCTCGATAAGTCAAACTGGCGGTTTCAGTTTTTCCGTCTGACAGAAATGTATATTTCTGCTCTGGTTGGTGTAATGCTCTGTTTTGCAGGAGTTCTACTAAATTCGTAGAACTTTCGGTGAGTTGGTCTCCCTTAATGCTTGCGTCGCTCATCGATTCTTTTTACCTATAAATCTTGTTTGCAGTACGCCAACCAGTTCCGCCAAATTCTTTCCACATAGACGTTCTGTGAACAGTTGTCGGGCGTTACGAGTCTCCCATCAGCGCGTTTGAGTCTTCAATCCGGGTATTAGCGCTTGTTTTCACGTTTTTTGTCGATCGGGCTGTTCGGCAATGGCTCCGGGGCGATTTCAGTCCGAGCCAGCTTCGATATCAGCTTCAGGGGCTTTACGGCTATCGACTTTAAGCATCCTATGCTAGATGATATTAATTGTCAAGAGTAGTTGAGAGATTTATTGACTCCTCTCATTCCCTATATGAGAATATTTTCTAACTTTTGCCATAGCATTTTAGGCGGTAGTTTGTCTAGCCCTGACAAAAAACCATAATAATCAAGTGGTACCTCACTAGAGTGAGGGGTTTAACCCCCTATATTGAAATGCAATTAGTTTTCATTAGTTAACTCTTGACAGATGCAAGTGCTCTGTTATCTAATTAAGGCACTTTCTCATTAAGCGTCCGGCGACTACTTACTTTAACCGAGGAAGATGCCAACCGCGGGCGATCGTCCAGAGCGCCACCTGACTGAGGCGATCGCCCTCACGCGCCTCCTGCATTCCCAGACAAAGGCCACTAGCGACGGGAGAATCGGCTCGAACTGCTCCCGACAACTGGGTCGTATCTTCCGCAGGTCAGTTTTAGGAGCCAGAGAACAGCAGCAACGCTGCCACAAATCATGTTGTGCAAGCAACGCAAACCACATATCCGAAGTTCGATTAATTGTTGATTAAAGAGTAATGAATAGATCGCAGAAATTACTAAGCAGCCTTGGGCTGGCAGGAGTCGTGTCGGCGTTAGTCGCTCAGCCGGCGTGCGCTTCCAACATCGCGCAGGTGACAGGCGTTCGCCTCAATCCCACGTCAGAAGGCATTGAAATTATCCTAGACACTGAAGATGGAAGGCCCCTACAAGTTTTCAGCGCCAGCTTTGGCGAAACTTTACAAGCTGATGTCATCACCGCTCAACTGCGATTGCCGGGGGGAAATGAGTTTCGTCAAGACAAGCCGGCGGCGGGAATTGCTTCTGTCACCGTTACTCCTTTAGATAACAACAGCATCCGAATCAAAGTCATTGGCGAAAGGGGCCAACCAGTGGCACGGGTGATTCCGGGTGCTGCGGGTCTGATTCTCAGCTTAAAACCCACTTCGGAGATGACTGCTCGCCCGCCTGCACCGGCTCCTACAACACAGCGGCCGGGGACACCCGCAGCACCCTTGCCATCGACAGGGCAGCAGGTAGAGATACCGGCAGAACCTTTGCCACCTACAGCGCAGCCACCAGGGATACCCGGAGAACCCTTACCGCCTACAGCACAGCCGCCAGGAACACCCGGAGAACCCTTACCGCCTACAGCACAGCCGCCAGGAACGCCCGGAGAACCCTTACCGCCTACAGCACAGCCACCAGGAACACCGATACAGCCACCCGCAACGCCAGAGGTGGGGAGAAACCCGATTGAAATCGTCGTCACTGCAACGCGAACTGCAGAAAGAGTTACGAACGTGCCGCGCTCTATAACGGTGGTAGACTCACAAGAAATTCAGCAGCAGATTGGGTCATCGAGAAATACCGGGGAAGCTTTGGCAAATCAGGTTCCCGGTTTCGCGCCCCCGACTCAAAGTACGGCCACTTATGGACAAACTTTGCGGGGTCGCGACGTTTCCGTTCTGATTGACGGCGTGCCACAAACGACTAATCTTCAATCTTTTGGCAGAGAATTTAGAAACATAGACCCCAGTGCGATCGAACGCATTGAAGTAGTGCGGGGGTCTACTGCAATCTACGGCGCTCAGGCTACGGGTGGCGTGATTAATATTATTACTCGCCGGCCAACTGAGGAAAGGCTAACTGCTGTTACTGAAGTGGGAGTCAGTAGCGCTTTAACAAACACAGATGATGCTCTAGGCTTTAACGCTCAGCAGACGATTTCTGGCCGAACCGGCAATTTCGATCTGACGGGCACTGTCTCGCTCTCTAGAAGTGGAGCTTTTTACGATGCCAAAGGCGATCGTATTCCCTTTTTTGAACTCGGCGGAGATAGCAGCACGCTCTTCAACGTGATGGGCAAAGTCGGGGTAGATTTGGACAGCGAACAGCGGCTGCAACTAACTGTCAATCACTATCGGGAAACCCAAGATCCCAATGTGATTCCAGACTTTAGGGTTGACGACCAGGAAGGACGGCAAAAAGCCCGCGCCATCCGAACCGGAAATTTGGATATTGACGGGGAAACACCGGGAAATAAAAGTACACAGGTCAACCTAAGTTACACCAACCAAAACCTTTTTGGCAGCAGCCTTCAAAGTCAAATCTACTATCGAACAAATTCCAATTCAGGTGTTCCTTCAGATTACCGCACGTCCGAGTTCTTTGGTCCATTTCTCGGCGTTACTCGTTCGCGAGCCGAGAACGAACAGATAGGAGGTAGATTGGCGATTACCACTCCTTTATCCCGCGCCGAAAATCTTCGATTAACTTGGGGTTCTGACTATGTTACTGAAGATAGCAGACAGCGTTTCGACTTGTACGACACGGAGAGATTTGACGCAAGTGGCGGCCGGGTTTACCGGAAAATCTCCGAGCGTCCTTTCGTTCCTCCTTACACTTACAACAGCCTTGGCCTTTTCGGTCAATTGGAATGGAATATTGACGATATCGTCATTCTAAGTGGCGGGATACGTCACGAACGTATCGGGTTAGAAGTCAATGATTATACCACTTTTAACGATCGCCAGATCCAAGGAGGCGATCGCAAATTTAACGCCACCCTATTTAATACAGGGGCTGTCTATAAACTCAATGACAACTTCAACGTATTTGGCAACTTTTCTCAAGGTTTCTCAGTTCCAGATTTCGGCCGCATCCTCCGCGAACCTCCGGACAATTTTGTCGGAATAGAATCTTCGTTAGAAGTAACTCAACCGCAAAAAGTCAACAACTACGAAATTGGCATTCGAGGAGGGTGGCAATCCGTACAAATGTCGCTTGCCGCTTTTTACAATACCTCAGATCTAGGAGTTAATTTTCAACCGGTTGGCAACACGGGTCGCCTGGAACTAATCCGCGCCCCAGAACGCATTTACGGCTTAGAAGGGACTGTGGATTGGCAACCTGCACGAGCATGGTCACTCGGCGGGACGGCTACTTACATTCAAGGCGAATATGACGAAAATGGCCGTTACATCGCGCTTGATAGCAGCCGAATTCCACCGCTCAAGCTAACAGCTTATCTCCAAAACGAAACTTTGCAGGGATGGAACAATCGGTTACAGTTTTTATATTCTGGAAATCGCGATCGAGCCTTTAAAGACGGCTCAGATAGCGGTCCAATTAGCAGCTATCTCACAGTGGATTACATCAGCACAATTCAACTGGGAAAAGGGCTGCTACAAGTCAAAGTGGAGAATTTATTGAATAATCAATATTTTCCCGTGCTGTCGCAATACTTAGCTGGATTTGGCGCGGACAGCTCTAATTATGCAGGCAGAGGTTTGACTCTCAGTGTTAATTACCGCCTTAACTGGTAATTACAGCAGATTGCAGTTTTATGAGGTAGATTCAATATCCCTCGTAGGGACACTCCAAGAACCCATTGGTGTCAATTTAAGCTGTTAGTCTGCCACTCCTCGCGGCCACCCGCTAGTCCGCCAGTTCGCCAGGGGTTGAAACCCGGTCGGACTATCGGTTTTACCTTAATGAGAAAAGTTAACGGTTTCGAGGAAAATTTCGAGATGAATTTCCGTAAACTCGCATTCAAACTGCACTTGTATTTGGGGTTGGTGGTAGGAATATTTCTAGCAGTAATAGCTTTAACCGGCTGCTTGCTGGTTTTCAGCCCCGAAATCGAGCGACTCTTCAATCCCCAACTCCTGCAAGTCATTCCTCAATCCGAACAGATACCGCTGGAAAATGTCCTGCAAATTGTCGAAAAAGCTTATCCGCAAAATCAAGCTCTTAGTATCTTGCTGCCGCGCTCAGTGAAGGAAGTTTGCCAAGTTTGGATGCTGTCAAAGAGTGAGGAAATAGTTAGCGTTTTTGTCAATCCTTACAGTGGAAAAATTACGGGTACGCGGCTTGGGAAACAAACTTTTACAGGTTTTATTTTGACGTTGCACGCGGAATTAGCGGGAGGAGAATTCGGTCATCTTGTTGTCGGTACTTGCGGTCTAGTAATGCTAGGACTAACTTTTACGGGTTTGGTATTGTGGAGTGGTTGGCGCAATTTGGCTCGCGGATTTTCTATTGATTGGCAAGCGCACTGGCAGCGGACTGTATTTGATTTACATAACGTTTCTGGCATTGTATCGGTCGCTTTCCTCATACTAATCTCTGCTACAGGGACAGCGATAATTTTTTACACGCCGGTTGAAGCGGCTTTGTATTGGCTAACAAATGAAAAGCCACAGCCAGCATTGACTTCTCATCCCCAATCTAGCAGTTCGAGGCAAAACCTTGACGAAATATTACAGCAAGCTAATACCGTTTGGACAGAAGCTAAAACCACTTTTATTTCTCTGCCTTTGACACCTGAAGAAACTTTTAAGGTACGGAAAAAATTTCTCGATGACCCGCACCCAAACGGGATTAGCACCATTTATCTCGACCAATACAGTGGCGAAATATTGCAGGCTGACAGTGTAAATTCAGCTTCTGTAGCAAATCGAATTCTCAACTCGCTTTATCCGCTACATATTGGCAGCTATGGCGGAATTTACTTGCGGCTGGCACACGCGATCGCAGGATTAGCAGCAATTGTACTGTTTGTTACGGGTGTAATGATGTCGCGGCAGCGGCATTTAGCGAAATTTTACCGCAAGGAGGCGAGACAGCAATATGAAGAATTATCTCCCCTTAGCCAGCAATGGCCTTGGTTTTAATGAGAGCTGCGAGCGGTTTGATGCGGGTGTCAATCGATTTTAGATTTTAGATTGAAGCATTGACCCCACGGATAAATTCGGGGGGCAAGTTTCTCGGATACACGTTTTTTATTTCTGGGTCCTGAGTCTGCTTTCGGAATGAATCCGGGGGCTTATATCCTGGATGATTTCGGTCATTCTCCTGCCTAAAAACTCCGATTCTCTGAATTTTAAATCCTATCGATCGCCTATTTAATGCAAAAATTTCTTCAACTATGGCTGGGACAAACGGCTTCGATGATTGGCAGCGCTATGTCCGCGTTTGCGCTGACTATTTGGATTTGGGAGTCCACCAGTCAAGCCACAGCTTTGGCTTTGTTGATGTTTTTTACTCAATTGCCGCGCATCTTTCTCGCTCCGGTTGCTGGCATTCTCGTCGATCGCTGGAATCGAAAATTTTTGATGGGAATCGGTGATGCAGTTTCAGCTTTGTTAACGCTCACTATCCTCTTACTTTATATCAGCCAAAACCTGCAAATATGGCATATATATGTAGCGGCTGCGATTAACGGAATTTTTGACCAAATTCAGCAGTTAGCTTACTCGGCAGCCATCGCCACAATGATGCCAGAAAAGCATTACAGCCGCGCTAGCAGTTTAAGTTTTTTGGCAAGTTACGGTGCGAGTATTATTGCTCCGACACTGGCGGGGATTCTCTATTCTGCGATCGGGTTGAGCGGGATTTTTACGATCGACCTGGCAACTTTTACAATAGCGATCGCCACGCTAGTATCTGTCAAAATACCCCAGCCCGCGATCGCGCCAGCGTTGCGGAGCAATATCGCCTCCAATCCCCAGCCGACTCGCTTTCACCTATTGCAAGAACTCAGCTTCGGATTCCGCTACATCGTGGAGCGTCCCAGCCTGCTTGCCTTGCTGGTATCGGTTTCGCTATTCTGGTTTGCTCACGACATCGGCGCGGCCCTCTACTCACCGATGATTCTGGCACGCACCGGGAATAATGCCAGAATCCTAGGTACTATCCTTTCAGCCGCCGGCGCAGGCGGCGTTTTAGGAGCATCGATCGTCAGTATTTGGGGCGGGCCCAAACGCCGAATCCAGGGCTTCCTGCTCGGCATGGCAGGCGCGGGCTTGAGTAAAATAGTCTTTGCTTTCGGTCAGGCGCTTTCCATCTGGATTCCCGCTCAATTTTGTTCGTCTTTCAATTTCCCCATCCTCGGCAGTTCCAACGAGGCGATCTGGTTGGCGAAAGTCCCACCAGAGGTACAGGGGCGCGTTTTTGCTACCAGAGCAGTTATCGTGCAATTAGCGTCAGCGATCGGTTTATTGATCGCAGGGCCACTTGCCGATCGCGTCTTTGAACCCGCCATGCAACCGTCCGGTTTTTTAGCAGCTATTTTTGGCCCAATTATCGGGACAGGTGCCGGTGCTGGCATGGCTTTGTTATACGCTATCTCCGCGCTAGGCTTATTGCTCGTAGCAGTCGGTGGGTATGCTTCCCGACTGCTGCGCGATGGCTAAAGCGGAAACGGAAAGAGGTCTTTTAACTTCTTCCCTCTTCCCTCTTCCCTCTTCCCTCTTCCTTCTTCCCTCTTCCTTCTTCCTTCTTCCTTCTGCTATAGTTTCTGGCGCGAACTCAGGTGAGCTTCAATTTCCGATCGCGATCGCCATACAGGGCGCAATTCCTTGCGAGCAAATAGCTGCAACTGATCGCCTGCGTGGGGGGAACCAGGTTGAGTGGCGTTGCCGTAACTGTTTAGCGCCATCGCTTTCACAGGATTCGAGAACTCAATCGCAGCGACAAAAGAATCGCCTGCAACCGCTTGAAAGCGATTGTCTTTCCCAGGAGCGAACCATACTGAGCGAAATACACCCAAATCACCGTCAGCTCCATTTGCAGGCAGATTCGCCTCCCCAGGCAATCGGAAGACTTCCCCCCATGCCACATCTAACGCGCCATAAGTTACCTCAACTTTGGTTGCTGTCGCTTCCAGCACCTGCACCGCCTCCGCAGGATTTGCCAACCCGTCTGGCGTCGTTAGCGGCGCATCTTCGCTCCAAGGTTTAGCGAATAACCGATCGGCATCCATCGCTTGTTTCCACAAGGCAAACAGCACCGCACCGCGACTGTCAGCATCGACTTTGCGATCCCAAGTGGCGAGAACTTCCGCAGCGCGGCGCGCTTTTTCACTGCCTTGCCGTGCGGCGGGAATTAAATCATCCAGGAGGCGATCGGCGAGTTCTAACTGAGTGGAATGTTTGTATTGCATCAATTCATCGAAAGAGATTTTTTCATCTTCTAAGAGCATTTTTGCCGATCGCTGCGATCGCAAATCCATCGGGCCGCGCGGTGCCATGTAGGCGGGATAATTATCCGGTGCGATCGGGCTGGGAAACGTCGTCGTCCAAGGCGGATCGTTGGTATTTTGCAACCAACCGCTGGGCGGATCGACAACGCGCGGCAAATCCGCATAGGGATGATTTTTGCTCCACAAAGTCTCTGAAGTATTGCCTGCGATCGTGCCTGACCAGTATTTAAAATCTCCATTTTTGCGTATGGGAACTTGACCGTTAAACAAGTGCATGATATGCCCCTGACGATCGGCATACATGACGGTAAACATGGGAATTTCTAAGCGCTTTAAAGCGGTTTCAAATTCAGAAAAATTCTTTGAGAGGGCCATATCCCACCACTGCTGGAGGGCTGCTGGTTTATCCAGTCCGACAACGCGCAGGGCGATCGCTTTGCCCTGTTTTTCTGTGAGAATCGGCCCGTGAACAGAACGTCGCACTACTAGAGATTCCGAGCGCAAATTCCCATTCTTTTCTTTGACTTTTAAAACCTTCTCTTCCCTGTCAAAACTTCGGATTTTGCCATTGAAGCGATAGCCATCGTTAACGAGGGACAATTCGTAGGCATCCCAGCCATCGTGAGTGTTGACAGTATGAGTCCATCCCAAGTTGTCATTAAAGGCGATCGTTAATACAGGAAATCCGACGAGAGTCGCTCCGTAAGCGTTAATTTCTGGGGCAATCAGTTGCGCTTCGTACCATAAATATAAATCCGACCAAGGAAGGTGAGGATTTGCCAATAGCATAGCATTGCCGCTTTGAGAATGGGAAGGAGCGATCGCCCAACCATTAGAGCCTTTAGGGGTGTCATTTTCAGCGAGATTTTCAACGCTATCTGGCTCGACTATAAAAGTAAAATTGATTACACGTTGCTCGTGTGCCAATACATCTGCAGGTTTGAGCGGCAATGCTATCTTTAATTCTTCGGTGAGCGCCTCTGGGTGTTCTTTTGCATAGGCATTCATTCCGCCAACAAAAGCATCGAGATAGTTGCGAAAAATGGGACTTTGTGATTCATACCACGCATTGGCGCGATTAGGAATTCCCATAGTTTTCACCCAGCGATCGGATTCCAGATAATCTTCGCCCCAAAACTCGGCAGCTTGCCCGCGAGCTTGCCCGTAAAGACGCAAAATCAGATTACCGTGACTTTGCATCTGCGCCCACCCAAAAGCGTAGAAAAGGCTTTTAATATTCTCTCCGTAAATGTGTGGAATTCCATAGGTATCCCAAAGAATTTGATTGCCGATTTCAGGCGCGGAGCGAGGCCCATTATTGAGGAGCAAAACTAAAATAAAACTCATTAATAACGAGACAATCCGTCGGGTTTGTTTTTTTAGTTTTAGAAACACTGGAATTTAATTGGCTAGGGTTAAACTGATGAGACATAACGGCATTTTAAATAAGCTGCACGAACAAAACGCCGAGGATTTAAAGCCATTTTATGGAGAGATAGAAAACTATACCAAATCCGATGCCCAAAAAGCTAACCTATCTACGTCCATCTGCAGTTAAAAAAATAACACCTCTTTGAGAAATCCAGAAAATCAGAAAAAAGACCCTATGTAAATCAGATCTGGTATTGAAAAGCCTCACCTACGCTCACCAAATTGAAAAGCGCTATAAAACGCCGATGTGTCGGCTGTAAAGCGCATAATGTCATTGGTGAGGAGGGGGGTAAGCAAGTAGGGCGAGATAGGTTATAGGATTATTTTTTAAGCTGCCCCTGTTGCCAAGTTCCCTCAACTTTCGTTCCATCTGCATATAGATAAGAACCTTGACCGTGTTTTTGCCCGTTGAGGAATTCACCTTGATAGCGATCGCCATTGGCGTAAATGCAGGTACCTTTGCCGTTGAACTGACCATCGCTGAATTCGCCTTCGCAGCGATCGCCATTGGCAAAAATGAAAACTCCTTTCCCGCTCATCTTACCCTTGACAAAAGTGCCTTTATAGCTATTTCCATTGGCGAACTCACGGACACCTTCACCACTAAATTCTCCATTGTCAAAGAGCCCTTGATAACGTCCCCCTTCTTTAAAAGTAAATAACCCCTGACCTTGAAGGTTGCCCTTCACAAACTCTCCTTCATAGCGGTTGCCGTTCTGATATTCGCGAACCCCTTTACCGTGAAACTGCCCTTCACTAAATTGCCCCTCATAACGGCCTCCTTCAGCAAAGGTATAAATTCCCTGCCCGTGAGGCAGATTATTCAGCAACTCTCCTTCGTAGCGGTTCTTATTAGCATATTGACAGACGCCTTTGCCGTTAACTTTTCCTTCTTTAATATCTCCTTCGCAACGAGTGCCATTACTGAACGTAAAAACCCCTCGACCGCTGGGAGAACTATTAGTAAAAGAGCCTTCGTAACGAATGCCGTTAGTTGAGGTAAAAGTTCCTGTACCGTCGAACTCACCGTTTTTGAAAGTTCCTTCGTAGCGGTTGCCGTTAGCAAATTCGCGGACACCTTGACCGTTGAATTCACCATCGGCAAATTCTCCTTGGTATCGACCTTCTTCTTTAAAGGTATAGATGCCTTGACCGTGAGGTTTGCCGTTGAGAAATTGGCCTTCGTAGCGATCGCCGTTGGCATATTGACAGGTGCCGGGACCGCTGAGTTTTCCTTCACTCAATTCTCCCTCGCAACGTCCGCCATCGGGTAAAGTAATTACTCCTGCCATTGCGCTGTCAGGGTTGGCAAACAATAAAGCCATTCCCAAGTTTGAACCAAGTAAGATAGCAAGTCCAACTCGCGGAAGTTTACTTAATATTGCTGACGACATTCCCAAACTCATAATTCACAAAAAATTCAACTTTTAACTTTGCTATTCCTTGGACTGTGCTATAGAATTCCCAGCCAAATTGCTAGAGTTTCAAAATAATCCCTAGTCAGTGAGATCGAAGATAATGGATATTTTTTCTCCTTGAAAGCCACTCTCTGATGGGGCATATTTCCTTTCTTCTACTGTTTTCATCGCTGCCTTATTCAAGTCGTTGTATTTGCTAGGACTCAAGATCTTGATGTTGAATGTCTTACCGTTGGGGTCAACGTCACAAATGAGATCCACTCGGCCTTCGCGCCCTTCTTCTCTGGCTGCGATCGGATAGTTAGGTTTACCGCAGCCACTAATGCAAGTGGTCAGAGGCGCGCCGGGAGGGCGCGAAGGCCCCCCTCTTCCTGGATTTGTCGGTTTTTGCACTGGCCCCGAACCGCTTCCAGAGCCTCCGCCTCCACGACCTCCGCCTCCAGGACCTCCGCCTCCAGAACCTCCGCCTCCAGGACCTCCGCCGACCGAGCCTCCGTCGACCGGGCCTCCGCCTCCAGTGCCTGGTAAGCCAGCCGTCGCCGATCTTCCCAATCGCCCGGAACCATCGCCAAATGGCTCTGAGGAAGGTAGGTCCCCATTTGCGCTGGCGCCAGATAGTGAGTTCGACGCACTTCCTCCAGGGCTTCCACCGACCGGGCCTCCACCGACCGGGCCTCCAGAGGCAAGGTTTCCTAAACCTCCGATCGCATTTCCAGAATTGCCACCGCCTCCTGGCCTAGTAGCTGTGACTGGCGACCCAGCCCCGGGCGATCGCTGTATGGGTCCGGAAGAAGGATTTAATGGCTCTGAGGAAGGCTCTCCGCTACCCGCCGAAGCAGATGGCGACGAGAGCGGGTTATTTTTTTCAGGGCTGTCTGAGGAGTTAGGATTTCCAGCATCTTGTGTAAAGTCTCGGGGATTCCCAGCGCCCTTGGGGCGGGAGTCAGGAACGGGTGGTTCGCTTTTTGGAGGAGCGGGGGAGGGGGTTTCGGGTTCGTTGGCGATCGGCGTTTTAGGAGTTTCTGGGGAATTTAAATTTTGTTTAGGTAGAGGGGAAGGCTCCACTGGAGTTGGTGGCGGAGTTTCCGCTACGGGTGGCTCTTTCTTAATCTCTGGTGGTGGCGTTACCGCTGCGGGTGGCTCCTCTGGAATCGGCGGTGGCGTTACCGCTGCGGGTGGCTCCTCTGGAATCGGCGGTGGCGTTACCGCTACGGGTGGCTCCTCTGGAATCGGTGGTGGCGTTGCTGCTACGGGTGGCTCCTCTGCGGGAGTTGGCTCTGGTGGCGGTTCTGGTTTGAAGGTCTCAGGTGGGGGAGATACCTTTTCTGGAATAACTGGCTCTGGCTGGGTTTCTTCTACTTTGGGCTCATCAAGCACAACAACTTCAATGGGATCCTCTGCAAATTCAGCAGGTTTAACCAACTTGAGGCTCAACGGTAGGGCGACACCGTGCAGTAAGGCTGAGCCTAACAGACTGATCGCCAGAACTTTTTTGAGTGCTTCTTCTTGTTGTTGTCTGTGCGTCGCCGAAATATTTGAAAAACTCATGCCTTATCAATCTCCTTGATGGATGGGTTGGCAACGTCCTCGCTGGCTCCCCCACATAACCCGAAACAAGCTACCCACTTCCGGTTGAGCTTGCTATCAATTATGAACCTACCCATCCTATAAGAAGACTGTCACCCTTTTCAAGACTCTTGCAATTTATTTTCATTATTTTATTTTGATATAGCGAGTAGACGCTACCAATCAGCATTTCCTTTGGGTGCGCCTACGTCGCTCTCGTAGGTGCTGTTAATGTTCTCATTGTGGCAGGGCAACCTTCCACAATGCCTTAAATACAATACTTTAGCCCGGACTCTACCAACAAATTTCAAAATTTTCAAGCTTTTCAGAGAATACTTAAATATAAGTAGACTTAATATAGTAATATATTTTAATAATAAATATTTATTTTAAAGAGTGGACGATGGCTTGACAAAGGCTGAATTTTGTGGAAACCTAGTTGAGAATCTTTTAAGTTATTGAAGGTTTTTGTCAAGTTCTAACGCAAATCTTTAGCAAAAAAGGACTGGCAGAAAAATCGGTCGCGTTCTCGGTCGCGATCGCAGTAGAAGAATTTTGGGTAAAGACGAAGATAGTCACATACAGGTAGTGCGATCGTGCTTGAGTGAAACAATTCTCCGTCTAAATCACTTGTGCCGACTTGACGCAGAAACTTTACCAGCCTTAGATCATCGGGCTAATTGCAGCATTAGGCAGCTTGCGATCTTTCAACAGAGCTAGCGAGAGTACAAACCAATGGATAGTCTCATTTACATTTTTAAGGCCGCAGGCATTGTTGCTTGGCCGCTATTTGCCTCGTCTATCGCAGCAGTCGCCCTGATCATAGAGCGTCTTGCCTTTTGGTTTAGGGTAAATCGGCGGCAGCGGCGAGTTGTGCGAGAAGTGCTACAGGTCTACAGTCAACATCCCGATTCCGCCATCAAAAAGTTACAAGTAAACGGCGATTTGCCCCTAGCCCGGATTTTTTTAGAAGCTTTAGAATTAGACTCGCCCAACATCGAAGAATTTCGTTTGGCCCTAGAGAGTGGCGCTCAGGCAGAAATCCCTATCCTGAAGCGATTCAATACAATATTTGACACCATTATCAGCCTTTCCCCACTATTTGGGTTGCTCGGAACAGTTTTGGGGTTAATTACCACCTTTTCCTCGCTCAAACTGGGGGATGCCACGGGCACCAATGCTGCAGGCGTTACTTCTGGGATTAGTGAAGCCCTCGTCTCTACAGCAATAGGGTTAGTGGTGGCAATCTTTACACTCTTATTTGCCAATATGTTTCGCGGGTTTTACTTACAGCAGATAGCTTTTATTCAGGAAGCCTCCGGCCAGTTAGAGCTATTGTACCGTCACCGCTACGAACAACTACTAAGAGAATCTAATTATGCGCCTACCCGATGAACCTGATAATATTCCCCAAATTAACATCGTGCCAATGATTGATGTGGTCTTCGCCATATTGACATTTCTAATTGTTTCCTCTATGTCTTTATCCAAATCCGAGGGTCTGCCCGTAAATTTACCGAAAGCATCAACCTCTCAAGTTCAGGACTCGCCTGCTAAAATTACCGTCACTATTGATGCTCAAGGAAAATTAATGGTTGATAAAAAGTTAGTCAACTTAGACCAGATTGAGAGTACGGTGCGACAGGTGATGGGGTCAAATCAGAGTTCCTTAATTGTGTTGAATGCGGATAAAAGCGTCAATCACGGAAATGTGGTGGAAGTTATGGATAGATTGCGCCGAATTAAGGGAGCTAAGTTAGGGATTGCTACCGCAAAGTAGAGAGATTCTATAATTACTAATTTGTAATTTACTCACGCCTTTAAACTGAAATTACCCTGTGCCGCTCTAGTAAAAAAAACTGTAAACCTGATTGAGAGCTAGTCCTGAATAGTCAGTACAATTCAGGACTTTATTTGATAAAGCAGTTAAAAATTAAAGTCCTTACTGTCAATAAACAGCAAGGACTTTAATTATTTATTCCTGAGTTTTAAGAACGAACATCCTTACTACACACGTTAAATACTTGCCATCACTTCACGCGCTGCTGCCAAAGTTCGATCGACATCTTCCTCAGTATGAGCCAAAGAAGTAAATCCAGCCTCAAACTGCGAAGGAGCCAGATAAATGCCGTGCTCCAACATTCCCCGGTGAAAGCGGCTGAACTTCGTCAAATCCGACTTCTTCGCATCCTCGTAATTGTGAACCGGGCCAGCCGCAAAAAACAAGCCAAACATCCCGCTAATTTGCCCGCCCCAAACCGCGTGTCCGGCTTCCTTAGCAATTTTTAGCAATCCATCAGACAGTTTTTTGGTAATCTTATCCAACTGTTCGTAAGTGCCGGGTTTTTGCAGCAATTCCAAAGTCTTAATCCCAGCAGTCATCGCCAAAGGATTTCCCGAAAGCGTACCCGCTTGATACATTGGGCCAGCAGGAGCAACCATCCCCATAATATCCCGCCTTCCCCCGTAAGCTCCCACCGGCAAACCGCCACCGATAACTTTACCCAAAGTAGTCAAATCCGGGGTGACACCGAATCTTTCCTGAGCTCCGCCGTAGGCGATGCGGAAACCGGTCATTACTTCATCAAAAACTAACAAAGCACCGTTATCTTTAGTAATTTCCCGCAAACCTTCGAGAAAACCTGCATCTGGGGTAATAAAACCGGCATTGCCCACCACTGGTTCGAGAATTACACCTGCTATCTCGCCGGGATTTTCGGCAAATAAAGCTTTAACTGCTTCTAAGTCATTGTAGGGAGCGTTGAGGGTATTAGCAGTAGCGGATTTCGGGACGCCCGGTGAGTCGGGAAGGCCGAGAGTTGCGACGCCGGAACCGGCTTTTACCAAGAACATATCGGCGTGCCCGTGATAGCAGCCTTCAAATTTAATCAGTTTATCGCGTCCGGTGAAAGCTCGCATCAGCCGCAAAACGGCCATACAGGCTTCGGTGCCGGAGTTGACAAATCGCACCATTTCAATGCTGGGAACGGCATCGATGACCATTTCGGCGAGTACGTTTTCCAACAGCGACGGTGCGCCGAAACTCGTACCTTTTTCTAAAGATTCGTGCAGGGCTTTGATGACTTCCGGGTGTGCGTGGCCGCAGATGGCTGGGCCCCAAGTGCCTACGTAGTCGATGTATTGGTTTTCGTCAACGTCCCAAATGTAGGCTCCTTTTACCCTGTCAAAGACGATGGGCTGTCCGCCTACGGATTTGAAGGCGCGGACGGGGGAACTGACGCCACCTGGCATCAACTTCTGGGCTGCTGCGAAAATTTCTTCTGATTTGGTCGTTTTCAAGGTTGTGGAAACCAATGTTTTCTCCTTAGTGAACGTCTGTTGTTGGTAGAATAATTTTATAACCAGTTCAACATAAAGGTTAGGTCGATTCAAGGAAACTATTCTAGTAAATTTTAGGGTACAAACCAATGAGTAGCAATACTAGCTTGGGTTTTTCAGGCTTTGTAGCACCCACATCGATCGCCCTAAAGTGTAATTTTTTGTAAAAGAGTTCTTGACAATTTACCCCTCCCTTGCTCAATCTTCTCTCTTCCTTTGCGTCCTCTGCGTTCTCTGCGGTTAATTAAAAAAAAATCTCCGACAGGAAAGCGTTAATCTATCTTACCAAGTTGAAATAAAATTATGTCTACTTCTGATTTATCAAGTTTGAGCCGATCGATCCCAATTGAAAAGATTCGTTACGACGATCGCGGTTTAGTTCCTGCGATCGTCCAAGATTATTTGGACGGTACGGTGTTAATGATGGCCTGGATGAACCGGGAGTCGCTGCAAAAAACGCTCTCTACCGGGCAAACTTGGTTCTGGAGTCGATCGCGCGCTGAATTATGGCCAAAAGGCGCGACTTCGGGACACGTTCAAAATGTCAAAGGGCTGCGTTACGACTGCGATAGTGATACTTTGCTAGTCACTGTCGAACAAGTCGGAGATATTGCTTGTCACACAGGAGAAAGAAGTTGTTTCCACCAAGTTGATGGGGAAATTTCACCGCCGCCAGGGGATATGTTATCTCAATTATTTGCCGTAATTTGCGATCGCCGCGACAATCCTAACGAAAGTTCTTATACTTGCAAGTTGTTCGAGGGTGGCGACAACAAGATTCTCAAGAAAATTGGCGAAGAATCGGCGGAAGTTGTAATGGCTTGTAAAGATGACGACAAAGAGGGGATTGCTGGGGAAGTTGCGGATTTATTTTATCATGCTTTGGTTGCTTTGGCTCACCATGAAGTTGATTTGAGAGAAGTTTACCGCAAATTAGGCGATCGACGAAAATAATCCTTTGTAGTAAAGACTTTAGTCCTTAAGTTGCCTAAATTTATCATAAAGGACTGAAGTCCTTACTACAAACAGATCGAGGACTGAAGTCCTTACTACAAACGGATAATAGTGTCGCGACTCCCTTTAGAAAGTAAAAGTTGTGCGGAGGACACCCACTCCTACTGTGTCATTATCCTTAGTTCCTTCAGGATTGAACAGCACAAAAGCTCCGGGTGTAATGCTGATATTATCGTTGACTTTGAAGCGGTAATAAGCTTCTAAATGGTAAGGAGTGGCTTTGTTTTGCTGAAAGCGAGCACCGCCACTTACGGAATCGCGATCCAGTGGCTGTCCAAACAGAATACCTGCATTATTGCCCTGTGCGAACAAATCTCGGAAATGCAAACCTACCATCCAACTGTTGAAAGTTGTAGAAGCATTGCTTCTTTCAGCGTCAGCAATTATCCAACCTCCATAGGTAGAAACAGCTAATTTCGGAGAAAGCCGCCAAGTTGCAGTTCCGCCAAACGAATTCAGCCTCACGCCACCGCTAACAGGTTCTCTATCTGCTCCCAAAATAGAACCCAAATCGGCATCACCTAATCCTGTAGCAAGAATATTCAATTGGTGGCGACTGTAAGCGTAATTTAAACCTATGTCGATACTGCTGGTAGGTTTAATAGTTAACTGCGCTGCAGCAACAGTACTGCCATCAAATAAACCCGCCCCTAACGGAGTCGCTGGAAAGCCTAAATCAGTAGGCAAAGCTGCATTTACACTGCCGTACAAAGCTGTCAAATTGAGCTTTTTGGAAATGTTCCAAATAAACCCGCCTGCCGATGCCAAACCGCTGCCAGAAGTGCCACCGGATACGCGGACAACAGGGTTGTAGCCTGCAAATCTAGAGACGGCTTCTTGCCCTTCTCCAGCAAATGGAGTAATTGCTTGAAAAGCGTCGGAAGTTTCGGCTTTCGGGCCGGCAAATAAAGTGATGCTGTTAGAAACTGGAAAGACGTAAAGCAGCTTGTAAAGTTCAACAGCATTGGCGTCAATGCTAGATAGAGTCTGAGGATTAATTCCGGGAAATTGCGGTTCAAAACTCAGTTTTGCTTCACTATCAGACAAACCGCTAAATGCCCCTGTTGACAAACCTAAATTAGGTCCGAAGCTGCGAATGTTGTAAGCTTGCAAGCCAGTTATCAGCGTATCTTTACCTGTAAAACTGGTCAGCAGATTCAAGCGCAATCGGTAGTTTAAGACTGTTTCAGTCTCCCTGCTATTGTTTTTGGTAGTGTCGGCAACGCTAAAAATTGCTTCGCCGCTGAGTTTAGTGGTTGTCGAAAATTGATTGGCTTCTAGTTCGGCGGTACGGGATTCTAAAGCATCGACTCGACCCCGCAAAGTGGCTAATTCTGCTGCAAATTCTTCTTGCAATCTTTGCAATGTGGCTAAATCTTCTTTTGTCGCTAAGTTACCTGTACCTCCTCTAATTAGCTCGCTAACCTTATCCAAGCAAGCGTTTAAACCGGCGGCAAATTCGTAGCGAGTCATTGCCCGATTGCCTCGGAATGTGCCGTCAGGATATCCCGCTATGCAGCCGTATCTTTCGACTAAAGATTGCAGGGCTTGAAATGCCCAGTCTGTGGGGCGCACGTCGGAGAGTTGAGATACAGATGTTACTTGCTGGAGTTCGCTGGATTCAGAAGTTTCCCTGTTGGTTGCCGCGGGTTCTAAGGAAGTGCTGTTTTCGATTTCAGCTAACTTTTCGGAAGTAGAACTTTCTGTTTGGGCAATTACTGGCGCAGGGTTAGGGGTGGGAATAACAGATGTTTTTTCTGTGGCTTCTGCTGGTGTCTGGGAGTTTTGGGAAGGGGCAACAGATACTTGTCCTGTGCCTTCTGCTGGGGCTGGGTTTGCTGGTTTTTTGGCTAAGTTTAATGAGTTTTCCCCGGGATTTTCTGCGGTTAATGCTGCTGTTTCGGGCAGATTCAGGTGGGCAGTTTCTTGGGGGAGATTGGCAAGTTGATTGGTTGTTGAGACGGTGTTGTAAACTTGCAGCCCCTCAACTAATTTTAACTCGGATGTTTCAGGGGCTTTGACCTGATTTTCAACAGTTGTATTGAGGCTAATTTTAGCCTCTGACTCTTTTAACTCTTCAGTACCTAATGTCTTTTTTTCGGCGGGAGGCATGGCTGCCGATGGTAAAGAACTGGCAAGTATATACAGTAAACCTACTGCGCCAGCACTAAATAGTAGATGTGCTTTCACTAGAAATCCTCACAAATTTGATTGTAAAATTGCTATTAGCTTTCTAGGAATTGTAAAACTACTTGGTATCGCCAACCACAAAGTTTTGAGTTAATATTTTTTATAGGTCTAATAAAATAAGTAAAACAACCGCCTACTATAAGAGCTTAAGACCGCTAGGCATTTTTTGCGAGTTATTTATCTATCGGGTGGATTAGATTATCACAAAAGTTGTATTTTAGCAATTATTTTTTCAACATTCGATCGAGCTTTTGCAAAATAACCAGAGCCACAATCACACTCAAAGCCAAACCCAACCAAAAATTATCCGCCGCCCATTTACCTCTATCCAAAGCCAAACCGCCTAGCGGCGGCCCGATTAAATAGCCGATCGCCCAACACTGAGAATTAACCGCTAAATACACGCCGCGTAAAGAATCCGGCGCTAAATCCACGACCAAAGCAGAGGCAAAAGGCGTATAAGCAACAGTCGCAACCGACAAAAAGCTCAATCCTAAAACAGCTAAAAATAGATTGCCTGTTGCAGCCATTCCCGTCAAGCCGATCGCGATAAATCCCATTCCCCACAGCAGCGCCGAAATCATCAAAGCTTTCGCACAAGAAAACGGCCTCAAAGCTTTAACAACGGGCAGTTGCAAAGCCACAGTTAAAAACGTGCTAAAAGCAAATAAAACGGTAATTGTACCTGTTGAAAAGCCTTTTCCCGATGTCCCCACCGCGACAAACTTGCTAAAGTACAGCGGCATTGTGGTTTGGATTTGGGAAATATATAACGTGAACAGAGTATTTACTAAAGCATAAACTAGAAGACTTCGATCGCTCAGCGCCACCATCCAACCATTTTCCCGATTTTTTTTGCCTCTATCCGCTGGATTAGCTGGTTTGTAGGTTTCGGCGATCGCGATCGCCACCACCGCAAACAGCACTAAAAACGAGATACCATCAATAATAAAGAGCGATCGATAATTCCCCGTTACCTCAATCAACAAACCGCCCAAAATAATCCCAACTTGCAAACCCAAATTATCAGCAAGCCGCGTCAAAGCAAAAGCTTCCTGTCGCTGTTCGCCCTCCGTTAAATCCGCCACCATCGTCTCGGTTGGAGGCCAATACAAACCCACACCCAAACCCATCAGTAAATTGCCCGCAATTAAGCCAACGAAATCATTAGTCGCCGCCAGTACAAAAGAAGCCGCCGCCGAAATAACTGCCGCCAGCAGTAAAGTTCGCCGCCTTCCCCAAAATTTAGAATCACAAAAAGAACCGCCCAAAATTCTGCCGAATATTCCCGAAACTGAACCGCTACCCAAACCAATCCCAACAGCAGTAGCAGATAAACCGACGCCATCGACAAAAAATATCGGCGCGTAAAATAAAGTAAAACCGGTGCCGCTTTGGGAGAGGAATCTGCCGGCGGCAAGAATCCAGACTTGAGGGGGGAGACGGGGCAACCAAGAGGATAATTGAAATTTAGGCATATACAGTTAAATTAGCAGTTATTTCTGGACGCAGAAACGTGGTTTTTTATAAAAAATACGTTACCGTGTTTAATCAGAGTCAAAAACAGGTGTCTTTGGTCGCAGTGCATAAGTTTTGTGAGTAATTATTAATTTATTCCGTACTTTTTCCGAATTAGTATTAGTTAACCGATGTGATGACAAACATAAGTGAGCTTAACAATTCTTCAGGGTATGTTACACAAAAGTTACCATTAATTTAAAAATACTTAACAGAATTTTAGAAAAAAGTTAGTTAAACTCTAGAAAAGGCAGAAAAAAATTTTAGAGGGTCTAATTATATGACAGCTATTACAACATCAAGAGTGGAATCAATCAAACCGCGATGGCAAGCAATTGTCATGGTGGCCCTAATTTTCTGGCTCAGCGGTAGCCTGATTTTGGATTTAGTAATTATGCCCAGTCTCTACGTATCTGGCATGATGACATCTCCCGAGTTTGCAACAGCCGGAAATTTAATGTTCTGGGGATTCAACCGCGTTGAGTTAATCTGTTCAGGCCTGGTGGCAACGGGTTTGATGGTTTTGAGCAATTTAGTCAGTGACTTCGGCAAGCGCAGCCGCACAGCAATTTTATTATCATTGGTACTTCTAGCGATCGCCCTGATTGACACCTACGCCCTAACACCCCAAATGAGCGCCTTGGGAATGCAGCTAAATCTGTTCGATTCTGCAGCAGAAGTTCCCGCCGGGATGAATCTACTGCACCAAGGCTATTTTGCATTGGAAGCGCTAAAGTTGGCTGTCGCCGGTACCCTAATCGGCTGGTGCTACCAAAACCAAGCGTAATTGACACAATACTCAGAGCTTGAGTTGAGAAAAACTCAACCTTTAGCAGCGGGCATGAATTCACGCCCGCTGCTAATTTTTGAAATTTTGACGTGCTCGTAAACTATGCTGGAATTGCAGGCATTAGCTCTCTTACGGATTTAATACTCATCGGCGTTAATCTGTGTTTATATGCCCTCATCTGCGGTTAAAAAAATAGAATGTATTAACTGCAGATGACAAGGGATTGACGCAGATTCACGCAGAGATATAGAAGAGAGATAGCAATAATTCCGATGCTAACAAATTTGAGATAACTATATTTGCGAGTTTTTTGACCGCTCCAAAACGGATAGTTGCGAACGACTCCTGTGTGGAGAAAGCAAAATTTTAGACTCTTGTTCAAACTCCCAGATTCATCTGTGGAGTAAATCTAAAATCTAAAATCGACTGACCGCACGCCCTACTCGGATGCTTCCGGTAAATCTGCTTTTGGCCACAGCAGGCGCAAACCCATTACCGCAAATCCGATCGCCGCGAGTCCCTTTACCAGTCGTTCCGGCAACACCTCTGCCGTGCTGAAGCCGATCGCCACGCCGATTAAACTCGCCAGCAGCAGCGCCGACGCCGTACCGAAAAATACAGCCCGCGGCGAGTTACAACTGCTGCCCAGGGCGATCGCAGCTAATTGACTTTTGTCTCCCAATTCTGACAAAAACACTGTAATAAAACTGATTCCCAAAAGTTGCCAGTCCATGTTTTTTTTGTTCTTAGTTAGCTATTGTAGAAATCTACGACTTACCGACAGGCAAACAATTAACCCAGCACTTCCCACAGCAGAACCGCCGAAATCGCCAGTAAAATCACTCCGGCTGCTCTCTCCAAAGTTCTCGGAGCAATCCGACTAGCCAGCCACCTTCCCAGCAACACCCCCAGCAAACTGGTTGCTATCAAAGCCGAACCCGCACCCGCAAAAACGATCCAAGGATTTCGAGATTCAGCCGTCATCAGCAAAATTGCGAGCTGAGTTTTGTCTCCAATTTCAGCTAAAAAAATAGTTGCAAAAGTCGAAGCAAAAATTGCCCAGTGCTTCGGCTTCAGTTTCTTTTGTTCCTGACAAATATCGGGATTTAGAGTCACTGAGAGTTCAGCGGGCTCCGGGGTTAAAGCAGCACAAATCTCAGTAACCTCTTTTATTTGTAGTTGTACCTGTTGTGGCAAATCATAATTGAGGTTTACTGAGTCAGAAGCAGACAAGCTTGGCGGAACAGAATCAAGTTTCACAGGCAATGAGTGCTAAAAGCTATTTATTTTTGACTTGTACTTTTGATTCTAACTTTCTCTGTGCCTGCTTTTACCAAACCAGGGTCATCTTTTTTGGCGCAGATTTCAGCAACTGATTCCTGGAACAACTCACCGCCCCCAAAAAGGGATACAAGCCCCCAGACTTATGTGTCGAGTCAATCTAAAATCTAAAATTGGCTGACGCCTACAAGCCCCCAGACTTATGTGTCGAGTCAATCTAAAATCTAAAAGCTAAAATCTAAAATTGACTGACTGACTGGTTTATGTGCCGTAAGTTCGATCGCCCGCATCTCCCAAACCAGGTACAATAAAGCCCTGTTCATTGACTATTTCGTCGATCGTTGCCGTGTAAATCATCAAACTCGGGTACTCTGCACTCAGCCTCTTCAAAGCCGGAGGAGCAGCCACCACAGAGATAATCCGAATCAAGCTTGGGTCAATTCCCCGCTTCGTCAATTCCTGCATTGTCGCTATAATCGTGCCGCCAGTCGCTAGCATCGGCTCGCTAATTATCACCCGCGTTGCCGGGTTAAACTGCGCCGGCAATTTATTCAAATAACAAGTCGGTTGCAGCGTCTCCTCATTTCTTGCCATGCCGAGATGGTAAACCGAAGCCAGCGGTACAACCGTCTGAATTCCTTCGAGCAGTGCCAAACCCGCCCGCAAAATCGGTACCACAACTAACGGAGCTTCGGGGTTGATAAAAGCCGCCGGACATTCTGCCAAAGGTGTCTGCACTGTGGTTTCCACTGTCGGGAGCCATTCTCTAATCGCCTCGTAAGCCAGCCACCTTCCCAATTCTGTCATCGCAGAACGAAAAAGTACCGATGGGGTGGCGGCGTCGCGGGCAACAGCCAGCCAGTGTTTAATTAATGGATGTGGAGGAACGTAAACGCGCAGTTGCAGGGACATTAGGAAATTGGGGAGATTGCTAGGTTTGAAGGATTTTATGCGGTGCGGTCGATCTTCTTCAAGGGCTTCCCTAACGGGCGATCGATCGCTCTGTGCAACTTATCACATCCTTGAGGGCGCATACAAGCCAGAGATTGAGTTAGAACCCATTCGCCGATCGACCTCCATCAGCTTATTGAAATATTTTTCTAATAGTATTGACATAAATTAGCAATAAGCTTATAGTGATTTTTAGTGTTCTCCTCTCAAAGGATCGGCAGACGGGGGCAGTCGGCAATGGTAGACTGTTCCCGCATTTTTTTTTGGAAAGCAGGGGCATCAGGCATTGGATATTGGGCATGGGGCATTGCCGAACTTCGGTCTCCCTGGCATCCCTTACATCCGCTACATAATCCGTTGCCGAACTTCTTGCTTAGGGAGCGATCGACTGTAAAATCATAGAAATATTAAGATTTTTAACCGAATGTCAGCTCCTACCCAATCCCAGTTATTTTCTCCCAACTCCCGCCCTACACAGCAAGACTTTGATGTAATTGTCATCGGTTCCGGCATTGGCGGACTCGTGACCGCCACCCAGCTAGCCGCTAAGAAAGCCAAAGTTTTAGTGCTCGAAAGCTATACAATTCCGGGGGGTAGCGCTGGATATTTCGATAGAGAAGGCTACAGATTTGATGTCGGGGCCTCCATGATTTTTGGGTTCGGACAGCGCGGCACCACCAACCTCCTCACCCGCGCCCTGAAAGCAGTCAACGTCACCCTAGAAACGATTCCCGACCCCGTACAGCTTCACTATCACTTACCCAGCGGCTTAGAACTTGAAGTTCCCCAGGCTTATGATAAATACTTGCAAGAATTAACAGACAGGTTCCCTCACGAACGCGAAGGAATCCACAAATTTTACGGTGAATGCTGGAACGTCTTCAACTGCCTCAACGGGATGGAATTGCTATCTCTAGAAGAACCCGGATATCTCGTCCGAGTCTTTTTTCAGAATCCTTTAGCCTGTTTGGGATTAGTAAAATATCTGCCTCAAAATACTGGCGACATTGCGCGGCGCTACATAAAAGACCCTACTTTGCTGAAATTTATCGACATGGAATGCTACTACTGGTCTGTAGTACCTGCAGACTTGACGCCAATGATTAACGCCGGAATGGTATTTTCCGACAGACATTACGGTGGCATCAATTATCCCAAAGGCGGAGTCGGTCAAATCGCCCAAAAATTAGTAGAAGGATTAGAAAAATGCGGCGGGAAAATTCAATACAAAGCTAAAGCAAAAAAAATTATTACAGAAAACGGCCGCGCTGTCGGAGTCGAGTTAGCCACCGGCGAAGTTTACCGGGCAAAGCGGATTGTTTCTAACGCCACGCGCTGGGATACTTTTGAGAAATTGCTGTCTGCCGAAGAGATGCCCGCTAGCGAGAAGAAATGGCAGCAGCGCTATCAAAAAGCCCCCAGTTTCTTGAGTTTGCATTTGGGAGTAGAAGCAAGCGTAATCCCTGCTGGTAGCGCCTGCCACCACATTTTGTTAGAAGAGTGGGATAAAATGGAAGCGCCAGAGGGAACTGTTTTGGTGTCAATTCCAACCGTGCTTGACGCAGATTTAGCTCCTGTAGGATATCACATAGTTCACGCTTTTACTTCGAGTTGGATAGAACAGTGGGAAGGACTTTCGCAGCAGGAATATGAGGATAAAAAAGAAGAGGCTGCAGGGAGAATTATTGAAAGATTAGAAAAGATTTTCCCCGGTTTAGATGCCGGTTTGGATTATATGGAAGTGGGGACAGCGCGTTCTCACCGGCGCTTTTTGGGGCGCGAAGACGGAACTTACGGGCCGATTCCGCGACAAAAGTTAATGGGTTTGCTGGGAATGCCGTTTAATCGAACTTCTATGCCTGGTTTGTATTGTGTGGGTGACAGTACGTTTCCCGGACAGGGTTTAAATGCGGTGGCTTTTTCTGGGTTTGCTTGCGCGCACCGCATTGCGGTTGATTTGGGTTTTTAGGGCTAGTAAATGATTAGACAGAATTAATTACCCACTGATTTTTGGCTAATTTTTTACTAAACAAAACTTGTAGCCGATAGTTTTGTGTAATTAATTGTGTCCTACTTCTTAGTAGGGTGCGTCAGACGGTTCGTTTGAAAGACGAGAGAAAATGCGAGGTTCCTGGCCACCCTACACAAAAACTAAAAACCCGGTTTTTGGGGAAAAACCGGGTTTTAAACTGAAAATTGGCAGTTTTCATTCTTTTACTGAGTTCACTGGTCGTAGCTACCGCCGACGCCGATTTGGGTATTGTAGATTTTGGCATCAGTTATGGTCATATCTTCCATTGATGCGCCGGATACGTCAGCGGTGTTAATGATGGCTGCAGTCAGATTCGCCCGATCGAGGTCTGCGTCATTTAAACTGGCATTAGTCAGGAAAACTGCGGTTAAGTTAGCACCCGTCAAGTTAGCACCCGTTAGGTCAGCACCTTCGAGGTTGGCCTTATATAGGTTTGCTCCTCGTAAATTTGCTTCTCTCAAATCAGCACCAATTAAATGGGCTCCCGTTAAATCTGCTCCTGATAAGTCGCACTTAAAACATTGCCCAGTTGACAGTAACTGTTTGACGTGAACGGGATTTTCAGCGCGAGCCGGCCCAGCCAACAGTAGGGGAGTAATTAAAAAAGTAGCGGCTAATAGATTGCGTTTCATAATCCTTTTTTCCTCACCAGACTCTGTATTTAACTTCTTGTGTTGATATCTACAATCTTACCACGGTTGTTTTCGCAAGTTGCGATCTAATTCACAGATGGGCTGTGATATCGATTGCTCTCAACAACACCTAGATGGTTTCGACCAGCTAGCAAAACATAATTTCGCAAAACTTAACACTGCCGAACTTCATACAGTGCACTTTTGTAGTAACCTCTTCTAGGTTAGTTAATATAGCCAACCGATGCGTCTTTCTGAAGATGGAGATAATTCTCAATACGAGGGAGGATTTTAGGGATGATCCTATCGCAAAAAGTTCACATAAAATACTGTGTTTTTAATAAAAGTGTCACGAGACTGAAAAATTAATTTAAAATAAAGATAAGCTTATAACTTTATAGGTAGAGGAAAAGCAGTGACTGGCTTGATCCCCAGCCCAAGCTCGGCTGCATTTTTAACAATAAATTTTAATTAGGTCTCAGCAGCCCCGTAAAAATCCACCTAGTGCTTGGAAAGCAGCACTTTTTTGGAATGTCGCAAATTCCACGCGATCGCAAAACTCAATTAAATATGCTCAAAAACGATTCCTCCAAGTATCTGCCAACGTTAGCTCAAGTAATAGACCGCTACCCCTTGACCGTTGCCCCCGATACCCCACTAGCAGAAGTAATTACCCTGATGGGCCAACGGCGCGGAAGTTGCTCTCTAAACGCAGCCATTCCACCAACCGATATCTATCAGCCACTAACAGACATCGCAAATTCCCCCACCTCAAGTGCATTCAGAGACGCGACAGGTATCTGCGTCTTTGTCGTGGAAAAATCCCTAGAAAAATTATCCTCGCACTCTGGTTCACATTCTCAATTGCAAGGAATTTTCACCGAAAGGGATCTTGTCGATTTGATTGCCTCGGGCAAAAACTTAAAAGGTGTCACCATCGCAGAAGTGATGAAGCAGCCTGCAGCAACTCTGACAAAATCCGAGACTCAAGATATTTTCAGCGCCCTAATTCTGCTGGGGCAACGAAGAACTAAGCATTTACCAATATTGGATAGTGAAGGTCAACTCTTAGGAGTAATTACCCCGGAAAGCATTCGCCAAGCCATGCTGAAACCGGCAAATATCTTAAAAATGCGCCGGGTGAAAGAAGTAATGACCGCACAAGTCATTCAAGCACCTCGCTCCGCGTCAGTTAGGAGTTTAGCCGAGTTGATGGCGCAGCACCGCGTTAGCTGCGTAGTAATTACCGAATCAACAGAATTATCGATTAATTTACCGTTCCCCATTCCAGTAGGTATAGTCACAGAACGGGATATTGTAGAATTTCAAGCTTTAGATATAGATTTGTCGAAAACGATCGCCCAAACTGTGATGAGTACCCCCTTATTTAGCCTCAAGCAAGAAGACTCGCTGTGGGTAGCTCATCAGGAAATGCACGAGCGTTTAGTCCGCAGGTTGGTAGTAACGGGAGAACAGGGAGAACTCCTGGGAATAGTTACTCAAACCAACATACTGCGCGTACTTGACCCGATGGAAATGTCCGGGGCGATCGATGTTCTGCACGATTCAGTGACAGAAAGAACTAGGGAATTGGAAAAAGCGATCGCATCCCTCAGCTTGACTAACGCCAGACTAGAAAGCGAAATTGCTACCCGCGTTAGGGCCGAGGCCAGACTCCACCTTTTAGAATCTGCTGTAGTGAACGCTAACGACGCAATCGTGATTATGGATGCCGGAGACAGCGATATCTCCGACCCCACCATCATCTATGCCAACGAAGCTTTTACCCAAATGACGGGCTACCTACCCGAAGAAATCATCGGACAAACCCCCAGTTGCTTGCGCGGCCCAGAAAGCGACCCCACCCAAGTCGATAAAATTCGCCGTACTTTCTCTCGCCAAGAACCCCTACGCCTAGAATTGATTAACTACCGCAAAGACGGTTCAACATATTGGGTGGAACTCAACAGCGTACCCATTGCCGACACCTCCGGGAACGTTACCCACTGGGTGTCGGTGCAGCGAGATATTACCGATCGCAAGCGCATGGAACAAGCATTTTTTGAAGAAAAAGAACTCGCTCAGGTAACACTACAATCGATCGGCGATGGCGTAATCACTACTGACGCCGACGGCTGCATTTCCACACTTAATCCAGTTGCCGAACAACTCACGGGTTGGTCTACCTCGGAAGCTAAGGGTTTGCCCCTCGCCAGCGTGCTGAGAATAGTTGACGAAACTACCAGGCGGCCGACCGAAAATATCGCCGAAATCGCTTTGTGCGAAGGTCGGATTGTTGACCAAGGACACAACAGCTTGCTGATTGACCGCAACAACACCGAATTTGCGATCGACCACTGCGTCGCCCCCATCCACGCTAGCAGCGGCGAAATTGTCGGGGCCGTCGTTGTGTTTCGAGATGTCACGCAAGTGCGAACTCAAGCGCGGCAACTCACCTGGCAGGCAACTCATGACCCCCTGACGCAATTAGTCAACCGCCGGGAATTTGAGTACCAGCTAGAGCACGCCCTACACGGCGCTCAAGGTTACGGGCAAGAACACGTGATGCTTTACCTGGATCTCGATCGCTTCAAAATAGTTAACGACACCTGCGGTCATGCTGCTGGGGACGAACTGCTGCGCCAAGTCAGCCAGCTATTTAAAAGCAATATCCGCAAAACAGATATTTTGGCACGTCTGGGTGGCGATGAATTTGCCGTACTCCTGTACCACTGTCCCGTCGAACGAGGATTAAACGTTGCTGAAACGCTGCTGCGAAGCATTCAGACATTCCGCTTTGCGTGGCAGGACAAAACTTTTTCGATCGGCGTCAGTATCGGTTTGGTAGCAATCAATCCCAAAACAGCCTCGACATCTGCGATTTTGAGCGCGGTCGATATGGCCTGCTACGCTGCTAAAAATAAAGGTCGCAACCGGGTACAGGTTTATCAAGCCGGCGATCAAGAATTAATCAAACAGCATGGCGAAACCGAGTGGGTGGTGCAAATTCATCAAGCTTTAGAAGAGAATCGGTTTTGCTTGTACTCTCAGCCGATCGTACCTTTGCTCAACTCTCCAACCACCGGAACCCACTGCGAAATCCTCCTGCGCCTCCAGTTGGAAACTGGTGAGTTGGTGTCGCCGATGGCGTTTATTCCGGCGGCCGAACGCTACAACTTGATGCACGCGATCGACCGCTGGGTAATTCGCACTTTATTTAGCAATTTATCTAAAATTTTCACGGCAAATTTGTTAGTCCAAAACCCCGGGGTAGGCAGCGATAAAATAGTTACCTTCCCTGCTTGCTCTCTTTCTGATCTGCAATCGTCATTTGGCAAATATCCCAACCTTTATTCAATCAACCTTTCTGGGGACAGCCTCAACGAAGAAAAGTTTATCGAGTTTATTCAAGAACAGTTTTCTATCCATCAAATACCGCCACAAATAATTTGTTTTGAAATTACCGAAACCGTTGCCATTGGTAATCTCAGTAAGGCCGCCAGCTTGATTTGGCAACTTAAGGAACTAGGCTGCCAGTTTGCCTTGGACGACTTCGGCAGCGGGATGTCTTCCTTTGCTTACCTGAAAAGCTTGCCAGTTGATTATCTCAAAATAGACGGCAATTTTATTAAGCATATTGTCGATAATCCTATTGATGTCGCAATGGTGGAAGCTATTACCAAAATCGCTCACGTTATGGGAATTAAAACTATTGCCGAGTATGTTGAAAATCAAACAATTATGGATAAACTCAATGAACTTGGGGTAGATTACGCTCAAGGTTATCATTTGGGCAAGCCTCAACCTTGTAACTTCACCTCTCCTATTTTAGAGGAATTTTTGGGGGAGTTTCCTGTTAATTCTTTGGCTTTTGAGGCTAAGCTAGCTTGTTGAAGAAGGAAGTTCGGCAACGAGCAAACAATGGGATTTAACCGATATCGTGCACCATTGTCAGCAACAGGCATCTTGCCTGTTCATAAAAGGCGTAATGGAGAATGGTGCAACATATGAGATTTAACGGATTTAAGGAAGGGATGTTGAGGGAATAAGGAAAAAAGAGATGTTAAGTTGCGATCTCACTTCCCCATTCCCCCTTTTCCATTACCCATTACCTTCTACAATTGTTTCCGCTGATTCAATGTACTGGCTGTCTAACAGAAAAGCACCTTTTTCCAAACGAATTCCCCAATAATTGCCGGGACGCCGATCGATCACCACGCCTTCAGCGCCGATAGCAATTAAATTCGCAGGCCGCAGCATCGGCATCGGTTCGGCAGTTTTGACGTAAGGCGGCATCGCCACAACTCGGACTTTTTGACCGATTGTAAATTCTTTTTCCATAATTTTTGTTCCTAAAAAAACACGGCGATAAAGGAATGTTTCTGTTTGATTGATTAATTAGGGATGATAATAAAATGGAGAACTATGAAGCGTAATTAAGGGAATTATCGGCAAAATTATTGATATTTTAGGGTTCCATCTTCGTTATATTCAAGTTCATAATATTTTCCACCTAACCCTAAGTCATGAATACATCGTTGGTAGTTTTTGGCTCCCATATCGAAAGGGTTTGTTCTGTTCAATCTTGCCCATTCAGCTATTTTTAGCTGGTTAGTTACCCCTGAAGCATCGGCTACGGTTTTGACAATCCAATCAAACATTTTTTTTCCTATAAGCTGTCTTTCACTGTACCTCTCTATATTAGCTATATATTCACCTATAGGCAATCAAACATTTTTTTCCTCTAAGCTGTATCTCACCCCTAACTCGGACGATCGCCCGTAACACCCCTGACCGATCGCGCTACAATTGTCAATCGGGATGAAAATGGCTGATTAGGAAACTAGAGGAGTAGGTGTTATGGCTACAAGTCGTCGCATTGAGCGTGTAGCTTCAATGATTAAACGGGAAGTCAGCCTGATGTTGCTGAATGGAATCAAGGACGACCGGGTAGGTGCCGGTATGGTTAGCGTTACCGATGTAATTGTTTCGGGAGACCTTCAGCATACAAAAATTTTTGTCAGCATCTACGGTACTGATGAGGCGAAGGCAGAGACTATGGAGGGTTTGAAATCTGCTACTAGCTACGTCCGCAGTCAGTTGGGCCAACGATTGCAACTGCGCCGGACGCCGGAAGTGATTTTTCTCGAAGACCGTTCTTTGGAACGGGGCGATAAAATGTTGATACTGCTGAATCAGCTTTCTGCCGATCGCAAACCAGGTATGTTTGATGACGAAGAATTGGCCGAAGGCAATGAAAATGATGATGATGATGATGATGATGATTTAGAAGCAGACGAGGATTAGTGTCTGAAGGTAGTCAACAGCTTTCCTGTCAACAGTCCACAGTCAACAGTCCACAGTCAACAGTCCACAATTCCTAATTTCCCATGATTGACAATCTTTCCTTACCAGAACTGGTGGCCCAGATGTTCGTGGTGCGCGCTTCTGGCTGCTTGTTCGACCACCAAATTCGCTATCCCGAATGGGAACCAACTGCTAGCAAACTCCGCTATTATCTGGAAAAGTTGGGCGTCGGCGGGGTGATTTTGGTCGGGGGAAGTGCTGCGGAGTTGGCAGTTCGATCGCACCAATTGCAGTCTTGGGCCAAGTTTCCGCTACTGCTGGCGGCTGATATTGAGGAAGGTGTCGGCCAGCGGTTCGCAGGGGCGACTTGGTTCGGGCCGCCGATGGCGATTGCTGAAGTGGCGCGACACGATGCAGGTAAAGCCGATCGATATGCTGAACAAATGGGCGCTGTTACTGCGATCGAAGCTAGGGCGATCGGTCTAAATTGGATTCTTGCACCGGTGGTTGATGTTAACAACAATCCCGACAATCCTGTGATTAATGTCCGCGCTTTTGGCGAGACACCGGAAATTGTCGGTAAATTAGCCGCTGCTTTTATTCGAGGCGCAGGTGAACACCCGGTTTTGACCACAGCTAAGCATTTTCCCGGCCACGGCGACACGGCGGTTGATTCTCACTTGGAATTGCCAGTTTTGCCACATTCACCAGCGAGATTGGCCCAGGTTGAGTTACCTTCTTTTGTCGAGGCGATGGCTGCTGGGGTCGATGCTGTGATGAGTGCTCACTTGCTGATTCCGGCTTGGGATGCGGATTTTCCTGCTACTCTTTCTCGCAAAATTTTGATCGGAAAGCTGCGAGAAGAGTTGGGATTTGAAGGTTTGATTGTGACGGATGCTTTGGTGATGGGTGCGATCGCCAATAAATACGGCGCTAATGAAGCTGCTGTTTTGGCTGCTGAGGCTGGTGCGGATGTTTTGCTGATGCCGCTTGACCCGGAAGGGGCGATTCTCGCTGTCTGCGAAGCTGTCACTCAAGGGCGGCTTTCTATATCACAAATCAAGGAATCTGTCAAGCGTATTTGGAAAGCGAAAATAAAGGTGGGTATGTTGATTTCTGACCCCCTCCAACCTCCTCTTGCTAAGGGGGGGAGCAAGAATTTACAATCCATGGAGTCGATAGACTTAAGTTTGCTGGCAAATCCCCAGGCAAGGGCAACTGCTGTCGATATTTTGCGAGATTCTTTGAAATTTGGTGGCAATCTACCTTTACAGGTTGCACAACCCCCAGAAAACCAGCTTTTGCGGAATTTGATTGTTGTAGATGATGTTTTGGGGTGCGAGTTTTTGGGCAACCATACTCCGGCCATCGCCATTCCCGAACAGTTTGGTTACGAATTGCAACTAATTGACGATCGCACAGTTGCGATCGCTGAAAATACAAGTGCAGAGTATTTTTCTCCGACACTGCTGCAAATTTTCATTCGCGGCAATTGCTTCCGAGGCAGTGCTGGTTTGACCCAAGCAGCTCAAGATTGGTTTAAGAAATTATTAAAAACGGGAGAACTGCAAGCTGTGTTAATTTACGGCAGTCCCTACGTTTTAGAGCAATTTTTGCCACACTTGCCTCCGAGTATTCCTTATGTATTTTGTTTTGGGCAAATGCCGGCAGCGCAATCTCTCGTTCTAGAAGTGCTCTTCGGCATTGACGGAACTGCTAATGCTTGAGTTGCCGGACTCCTAAATCTTTCCTTTGCTGTTTCGGTCAAGACTTAAATTCATCAACCCGGTTTCTCGCAAGAAATGTTGCCGTTTGTGGCAAAGCATCCAGAAACCGGGAATCCGATGCGGGTTCCTTAGTTCTGAATTGAGCTTTCCTGCCGATCCGCTTGCTAGTCAGGAAAATGCGCTTTTTATCAATATCCTAAGACAGATCCCATCACTTACTGATGATTCGTATAATTTATTTTTATTTACAGCAGTGAATTGTATAGCTGGATACGGACAAAATTTAACTTCCATATTCGTAAGTTTGGACTATATTATTACCAGGGCCATAAAATTTTTTAGTAAAACATTGAGGGCGCATTATGATTCACTCCACTATTCCCCAAATCCAATACTCTTTAGATGTGATCCAAGATGAAGCGCGTCAGCTCGTGCATGAGGGTGTTCTCAGCCGCCAACAGCCGATCTACACCCTGTGCCAATTCATTCCTCCTCGGGAATGGGCTTGTGTAGAGTGCGAATTAGAAAAATGCGACTTCTTGCTGCGCGATCGCATCGCCGACCTGATCGGTTCTGAAAAATGGGACAATGACTAAAGTTGGGTTCTATTAAATTAAGTTGGCAAGTAAACTCCGGCTGTGTTAAAGACTCTTGATTCTTTAATACTGGGAATTTTCGGCGCGCAAATTTTCCAACTCGGCCCTCAGCGCTGCCATGTGTGCAGTTAATTCTTGAATCTCTAGCTTTACGTTAGGCTGTACAACCGAATCGGGAGGAGCATCAGTCGCTGCATCTGATTGCTTGGACGAGACAGGCTCACTGTCTGCATTCTCCCGATCGCCCGGTTGAGAGAAAATAGTATCTACAAAATTCCGGGCTTCTCGCTCAGTCGCTTCTCCTTTTTCCAGCAGCTCATCGGCTAGCTGGCCAAAATCTGACTTCAGTTTGTCAAGATTTTCTTCCCGCTTCAGAGGATCTTGCAATGTCTCAATTAAAAAGGAAGTTGCACCTAAAGTTAGGTGAAATCCTGTTTGCAGCATTTGAGGCAGGTTGTCGGGATTCATCTAAAAATGCCGCTAGAACGTTTTTCTGAGTTTTTGCTTCGCTAGCTGCTCCCAAGTCGGGGCGTAAAGCCGCTTCTTAGGGAGAAGATACTTGCCTTCTGGGTAGCGATCGCCCCGAGTCAGGAAATATCAGCTTTTGGGGACGTTTTGCCATTGTGCCAATACTAATCGTATCATTACTTCGGAAATTAATAAATGTCAAGTGTAAACTTTTGTAACTGCCAATCGAGACTTTCCCACTGGAAGGCTCAGTCTATTTGATATTTCAGATTAAACAGGACTTAGGCAGTGTGACTAAAAAAAGCTGGTTGCTCGGCCCCCGTGGGTAAGTCCTGTTCCATCCAGTTAAGGATACAGCGCCTCACCTGTGGATGGGTCAAATATAAATAGTCGATCGAAGTCAAGCTGTACCGTCAGTCGATCGCCCGATCGCAAGCGAACACTCGCAGGTATTTGTAACTGTACAGTAGTTTCAGCGCTCAATAACGGCAAACTCGCCCGAATTAAAGTTTCTCGCCCCAGAGGTTCCACTACTTTTACTTCTAGATCAAGAGGGACTTTTTCTAATGCCCAAACATCGGTTTTTAAATCATCTTCTTCTGCGGTTTGTTGCGTAAAGATTTCTATATTTTCTGGACGGATGCCCAAATCAAACCCTTGTCCTTCTCTCGCGTGCAATTTTTTCTGAATCGAGGGCGGACAGGGTAAATGTTGATTTCCTATTTGAAAGGATTCGTTAGTATATATTACAGGCAAAATGTTCATGGCGGGATTGCCTAAAAATGTGGCAACCATGCGGTTAGCTGGTTTGGCATAAATGCTTTGCGGGTCTCCAATTTGTTGAATTTTTCCCCCATTTAAGACGACAATCTTATCAGCTAAAGTCATCGCTTCCACTTGGTCGTGGGTGACGTAAATTGTGGTAATTCCCAGCCGTTGATGCAGTTGTTTGAGTTCTGCTCTAGTGTCATCTCGCAGTTGAGCATCAAGGTTAGAAAGCGGTTCATCTAAAAGAAATACTTTCGGTTCGCGGGCGATCGCCCTTCCGAGTGCTACACGCTGCTGCTGCCCGCCTGATAGCTGTTTGGGCTTACGCTTGAGAAGGTGGTCGATCGAGAGTGATCGGGCTACTGTTTCGATTCGTTCTTGAATTTTATTCGGGTCAACATTCCGCATCCGCAATCCAAATGCCAAGTTTTCTGCGACAGTCATGTGCGGATAAAGTGCGTAATTTTGAAACACCATTGCTACATCCCGCTGTCTAGCAGGAATGTTGTTAACTAAATTATCTCCTATGTAAAGATTGCCGGAAGTTGCGGTTTCTAAACCTGCAATTGTCCGCATAATTGTGGATTTCCCGCAGCCGGATGGCCCGACTAATACCCAAAATTCCCCGTCCGGGATTTTGAAGCTGATGTTTTCGATCGCGGTGACGTTTTGGTAGCGTCGGGTAATATTTTCTAAGCGAACATTTGCCATTTTGTGACTGTAATTGATAATTGATAATTAGTGATTTTTACCTTCAGTCTTCAGCCTTCAGAAAACTGTTCTCATTCTAAAACTGTGCGATCTAATTCTTCAACTATAGGCGTTAACTCAGCTTGGCGGAATGCTTCTACTAAAGAACGATAATACCAGAGAGAACCGTCTTTGCCACCTTTGAAGGGTTCCCAAACAACGTCACCCAATTGACGGTAATCTTTCAGGATCGATCGAACATTATAAAGTTTATCAGCAGCCGAGACTAATCTCACTGAGCCAGAAGCTGTAGAAATGCGATCGATATAGGCTTGTTTTCGCTGACGCCAAGGGGGTTTCGGCGTCTCGTCACTTTCGGTACAGCCGTCTACAATCGCTGTGACAGTATCCCCAAAGCGGCGGCGGATGGCTTCGCGGGTGGTGGCGCCGCCTCGATCTTCGATCGCATCGTGAAGCAAAGCCGCGATCGCCTCATCTTCATTTGCCCCATATTCTAAAGCTATACTAGCAGTGTCCAACAAATGGGCAATGTAGGGAACGCCGGAACCTTTGCGAAGTTGGGTAGCGTGCAATTCCGCTGCATAGGTGAGGGCTTCAGAAAAACGGTTTGAGAGAATCATGAAAGTCACCTTTCTGAATTGCTATGATATATAAATTGTCGGGCTAAGTTGAAAAGACCAAATCTACCAATTTCAATCTTGTCATTAAATGCGATCGAGAGCGATCGCTTGTAAACTTATAATAGTTAAACAGAGGTTTCGAGCATGACAGCTACTATAATTATACCCCAAAATGCAGACAACAACTCAGAGTTAGAATCACATCCTCAATTAGAAAATACACCAGAAATCTCCCACGAATCTGAGCCTAAGAAAGTCATATCTCTTGAAGATTTTTTAGTCAAACCTGCTTATAGAATGGAATGGGTTGACGGCAACTTAGTGGAGAAAACAGGAATGACATTCAAGCACAGTCTAGCTCAATCTAAATTAGCCCCTTTCTGGGGAAATTATAAAGACTCCAGCGGACAGGGAGGAGAAGTGCTTACAGAAATCCTTTGCCGCACTAGCAAGCGGGGCCGCCGTCCCGATGTTGCTTATATTACTCCTGAACTGCTGCCAGAATCAGGCAATTTTACAGCATTTTCCCAAAGTTTTCCTTTGATAGCGGAAGTTGCTTCCCCGGAAGATAGCGGCGAAGAGTTATTTGCCAAAGCTCAGGAATATTTGGAATCGGGATGTTTAGAAGTTTGGTTGCTATTTCCTGAAGCGAGATTAGTATTTGTGAATGCAGGGCAACACTGGCGGTTGTTTAATGCGGATGAAGTGGTTAACACTCAAAGTGTGCTTGCAGGTTTTAGCGTAGCCGTCAGTGAATTGTTGGCTTGAGTAATGTGTTCAACTAATTTATTATTAAAACCATAAAACTTAAAGTCAAAACTTAAATTCAAGGTAATTTTTTGTATATTAAGACTTGGTTTAATGAGTATGTGGCAGGGTTTAAATCGAGTTTAAGATAGCTCAAACTACAGGTAACGAAATAAGTATTGATACATTGGATCGCGACCTATATATAAAGTTACGCTTTTTCCAATCAACGTCAAAGAATTTTTTCGGGATTTTAAAGAGGGGGTGTAAAAATTTGCTAAACAATCTACGTTTAATTGTACAACAGGAGAGTGGCTTCTAAATTAATGCAATTTTGGCTCAAAGTATTTCTTCTTCCTGAGCTTTCTGTGGGCTTCAATCGCTTAATTACTCTTATTAATCGGTTTCCGGGAGTCATTCCTGTAATTGAAGATGATGCTGATTTCCAATTTTTCTCCGCTTAGAAAGATAAAAAAGCTATAGTTTTAATTATCGAGCTGCGTAAAATATTTAAATCTCAACTATCAATTAAAACAGGGCGGTGGCTAACAACAGCCACCGCCCTCAAGATAGTATTGCTCTATCTAAATCTGTGCTTACGCAGGAAGCAAGACTGAATCAATAATGTGGATGACGCCATTATCAGCAGCCACATCGGCTGTTGTAACGGTAGAATCATTGATTTTGACGCCATTGGAAGCATCAATTTTCACTTCTGAACCTTCAACTGTCTTGGCAGATTTCAGCTTGACCACATCAGCGGCCATAACTTTGCCGGAAACGACATGATAAGTCAAGATTTTTGTGAGCTTAGGAATATCCTTAAGCAGTGCTTCTACAGTACCTGCGGGAAGCTTAGCAAAAGCTTCGTCAGTAGGCGCAAAAACTGTGAAGGGGCCAGCGCCTTTGAGAGTATCTACTAAACCAGCAGCTTTGACAGCAGCAACTAGGGTTGTAAAAGATCCAGCCGAAACGGCGGTATCAACGATATCAGCCAAGTGAGTCACCTAGTTTTTGTAATCTATAAATCACTATAACGCTAAAAAGTTAATTTAGCTACATTAATTTTTTCTCTAGTTCTGTCTGGTTTTCTAATTATTTAAGATAACATTTTTTTATTTAACTCATTTCCTAAGATACCTATCTAAAGGTAGATATTCTTTTGGCTATTTTACTGTATTTTAATGTACTTATGTAATCCTAAATACATTAGTAAGACGATCGCCCCTGCACGCTTTTTAAACTAAACGCAGGGGGGAGACTGCATCGCCCCTGCTACGACATTCTGATTAACTTGGCAAAACATTCAACCTTCAGCACAGTGCTAAGGCCCAGTAAAACCCAACACCCCGACTGATAGCAACAGTTTGCGAAATCCCGATCTAAACTGTTAACAACCATTAACTAGCGGAAGGGTGACATGAGATACAAACTACTAGGTCACAGCGGACTTCGCGTTTCCGAAATCTGCCTAGGAACCATGACTTTTGGGGAAGATTGGGGTTGGGGGAGCTCCTACGACGAAAGCCGGAAAATGTTCGACGCCTTTGCAGAAGCGGGCGGCAATTTCATTGATACCGCGAATCTCTACACCAACGGTACTAGCGAAAAATATGTCGGTGAGTTCATCGCAGGCGATCGCGAAAAATGGGTAGTTGCCACTAAGTATAGCCTCAACATGAAGAATGGCGAAATCAACGGTTTCGGCAACCACCGCAAAAATATGGTGCAAGCAGTAGAAGCAAGTTTGAAGCGATTGCAAGTTGAATACATAGATTTGCTGTGGCTGCACGCTTGGGATTTTACTACACCAGTCGAAGAAGTGATGCGCGCTTTTGACGATTTGATACGCGCCGGCAAAGTTCTCTATATCGGCATTTCGGATACGCCGGCTTGGATTATTTCTCAAGCAAATACGATCGCCAATCTGCGCGGCTGGACACCATTTATCGGCTTGCAAATCGAGTATTCTTTAAAAGAGCGAACTCCAGAACGGGACTTGATCCCTATGGCAAAAGCCTTTGATATTGGCGTCACCGCTTGGAGCCCTTTAGCCGCCGGTTTGCTGACAGGAAAATACAACACTTCAGAAACAGCCAGCGAAGCTAAACGGCTGAATTCACCTGAATCGGGAAAAATTAACGAGCGAGACCTAAAAATTGCTGACGAAGTTAGCAAAATAGCATCCGAAATTGGCAAACCTGCTTCTCAAGTAGCCCTAAATTGGCTGATCCAACAGCCAGTCGAAGTTATTCCGATTGTAGGTTCGCGTAAACTCTCACAACTTCAGGAAAATCTCGCTTGTTTGGAGTTTAAATTAACTCCCGAACAAATGCAGCAGTTAGACAAAGTAAGTGCAATTGAATTGGGTTTTCCTCACGATTTCTTAAAGAGTTCGACGGTGCAAGATTTTGCCTTTGGAGGTGGAATCGCCAAGATTGACAGCCGCCGACTGTAAAGTTGCTGCTATTTTCTAGTGGCGGGTTTACGTTGATATTTTGCGTTTGATGGCAGATAGCGGCGAACCCGCCCTTAGAGGGATGATTGGCATTTGTGCTGTGGGGGCGAGGTTAAACTGACACCCACAGCGTAAATGTCGTCACCTTGGTTTCTTGCCACAGACTCGCGTAAAATCTTAGGTTTATCCTTGCGGTTACCTGTTTTCTTTGATATTGTTGAGATAGGTGATATTGTGTCCGTTTAACCCCACTGCATAAAGTGTTAATTGTTAATCTATCGGAAGTTAGAAATCTCTGGCGTCCTTTGGTATATTAAGATACAAATTTACCAAATTAGCTATCGGATGAGTTAAAAAAAAGCAAGGTTTGTCAAATCAAAAAGCAACATAGACTTGATGGCAAATTTTCTATCATCTCCAAATAAAGCAATAAAACTCGCTCTTTTTTCACCCCGTAGCTGCCAGTTAAGAGTCATTTTACAAGGTCGATCGGCATTTTAACGGCTTTTGAACCCAGCGTGCAAGCTAGGTGTCTCCTGAGATAAAAGTCATCCTTCAGATAGAAGTTAAGACCGAAAAACTGGGTTACATTTAACAACAATGGCAAGTCTAACAATATTAACTTATCTCTAAGTTTCAATTTTGTTTCAATTTTGAAAAAAGCAGATAAGGCTGTTTTTTCCGCAGCTAAACAGTCTCTTTGTTTGGCTCACTAAATGCGGCGCTTGCTCGTCAATAAAACTTCTCAGATTTATGCTTGCGACTTTCAGTAAGGCACTGCTGAGAAATATATTCTATTGACAACTTTTAACGGACAAATTTTCCTTGACAAATTCCAGAGGCTAATATGTCGCCCCCACAAAACTCAGTAAACAATAATTATAGCAATAAAGAGCGAGCATGGGAGATCCGATTTACCTCTATAGATCCAGCCAAATCGCCCTCTCAATTCGCTGCGTCGCCCGCATTGCGCGCCAACTTATCAACAACTGAGGCTGTAGATACACCAGATTTAGTTTGCCTCTCTCATCTGCGGTGGAATTTTGTCTATCAGCGTCCGCAACATCTCTTGAGTCGCTGTGCCAAAACTCGTCGCGTATTTTTTGTAGAAGAACCTGTGTTTAGCGTGGCTACAGACTGGTGGCTTGATGTCAGCATCCACGAAAGCGGAGTCTGGGTAATAGTACCGCACCTGAGCGAAGGAATCAGCGAAGCAACAGCACAAACTGCTCAGCAAGCCATGCTAGATGATTTGTTTCGAGCGGCGGAAATTAGTCAGTACATCCTCTGGTATTACACACCAATGGCTGTCAGTTTCACAAGCCACTTACAGCCGCTAGCTGTAGTCTACGATTGCATGGATGAACTGTCAGCATTCAAAGGCGCACACCCCGATTTAAAAGCCAACGAAAACCAACTATTAAAGCGCGCCAGCGTAGTATTTACCGGGGGACACAACCTTTACGAAGCCAAACAGAACCAGCACCCAAACATTCACCCCTTTCCCAGCAGCATCGAAAAAGAACACTTTGCGACAGCCAGGAATCTTTCAGAAGAACCTGCAGATCAAAAAGACATTCCTCACCCGCGTTTGGGATTTTATGGCGTCATAGACGAACGCATGGATCTCGAACTCCTAGCGGGCATGGCCCAAGCAAGGCCGGACTGGCATTTAGTCATCATTGGCCCGGTGGTGAAAATCGATCCGGCCGCTCTGCCAACTCAGCCAAATATCCACTATCTTGGTGGCAAATCTTATCAAGAATTGCCAGCGTATCTTGGCGGATGGGATATCGCCATGCTGCCTTTTGCGATTAACGAATCGACTAAGTTTATTAGTCCCACGAAAACTCCAGAATACCTCGCTGCTGGCAAACCGGTGATTTCTACTCCTATCCGCGACGTGGTGCGGCCTTACGGAGAAAACGGCTTGGTTCGGATTGCTAGCAATTCTTCAGAATTCGTTGCTTGTGCTGAAGAAATCCTCAGCGAAAGTTCAGATGTTCGCACCAAGTGGCTGAGGGAAGTAGACGCCTTTTTAGCAGACAATTCTTGGGACAATACCTGGGGTGAAATGCTGGGGTTGATAGAAAGTGCGATCGATGATAAAAGGCAGAAAGCTGAAGGCAGGATGAAAGTTTTAAGTTAGGAATGTTGAGGTTGAAGTTAAACAGTTAGACTTTACGGATTCAAAAATTAACACTCAACTCTCCTCGCTTTATGTCCAATTACCAATTATTCCTTACCCTTACCCTTACCCACAATCAGAGGTGTTTCAATGTTTGACTATTTAATCGTCGGAGCCGGATTTGCAGGTAGCGTCATTGCCGAAAGACTAGCAAATGAGGCCGGAAAAACTGTCCTGATAATTGATACCCGCAACCACATCGGTGGCAACGCATACGATCACTACGACAATCACGGCATCCTCGTACACAAATACGGCCCCCACATTTTTCACACCAATTCGCGCCAAGTTTTCGAGTATCTTTCGCGGTTCACCGAGTGGCGGCCCTACGAACACCGCGTCCTCGCCAGCGTTGACGGTCAACTGCTGCCAATTCCCATCAATCTCAACACCGTAAACAAACTTTACGGACTGAATCTCACTTCATTTGAAGTAGAAGATTTCTTCGCGAAAGTGGCAGAACCAAAAGATTACATTCGCACTTCCGAAGATGTCGTTGTCAGCAAAGTCGGTCGCGAACTTTACGAGAAATTCTTCCGCAACTACACCCGCAAACAGTGGGGAATGGACCCCTCGGAACTCGACAAGTCAGTGATTGCCCGCGTTCCCACTCGGATTAACCGGGACGATCGCTATTTTACCGATACCTATCAAGCAATGCCCCTGCACGGCTATACTCGGATGTTTGAAAAGATGCTTTCTCACCCAAACATCAAAGTGATGCTGAATACCGACTACCGGGAGATTGAGGGTTTTATTCCTTACGGAGAAATGATTTACACCGGGCCTGTCGATTCCTATTTCAATTATTGCTACGGCAAACTGCCTTACCGTTCCTTGGAATTTAAGCACGAAACGCTGAACGTACCTGTACACCAAGAAGCACCGGTGGTAAATTACCCGAACGAGCATTTATATACTCGCTGCACCGAGTTTAAATATCTGACCGGACAAGAGCATCTAAAAACTAGCATTGTCTACGAATATCCCCAAGCTGAGGGAGACCCTTACTACCCGGTTCCACGTCCAGAAAATGCCGAAATTTACAAGAAATATAAGGCTTTGGCTGATGCAACTCCGGGAGTTTCTTTCGTGGGGAGGCTGGCGACTTACAGGTATTACAACATGGATCAAGTGGTCGCTCAAGCTTTGACAACCTACACACAAATTACTACCAAGCCGGTGATTGAATTGGTAGAAAATGTTAACGCTTCTGCCTCTAATGTCAGCTCCTCCAATGGAGTTGCCCCTCGCCCAGCCGCCGCAGCTTCTCTAGAAGTCGCTGTTGTCAACAACGGCAATGGCACCGGCAACGGCAACGGCAAATCTTCTACCAAGTAGCTGGAAGTTGCGAGTTACTGGTAAAAAGGTAAGGTGCTTCCGGAGCACCTTACTCGCTTTTCATCAAAAGTTATTTAATAATTCAAACAAGAATTGAGGTAAAAATGAACGTTCTAGTTAAAATTGTTTTGTCTCATGAGGTTTTGGAGAATTCTCAATTTGCTCAGTTTCAAAAAGAAATACAGCGTCTAATAGAAAGCGGTGGTAAAATTCTTATGCTGGATTTCTCAAAAATAAATTTCCTGAAAAATTCCGAGTTAATGGCTGTAGTCGCGATCGTGAAATTAGTTAGAGACAGCGAATGTATCCTTTTGATCTCTGCCATGAGCGAACAAGTTAGAATTCTATTTGAACTCACGGGATTACAGCAAATCTTTCATTGTTTGCCCTTTGCGGAAGAATTTTATCTTAAAAGTGAGCCAACTGAACCGTTAGGAGGTTTGCCAAGTCTTGCTAGCTAGAGGGAGAGGGGAGAGGGGGGATAGGAAAAATCTTCCTGGTTTTTTATTCCTGGTTTATTGTTCCTTCTCCTGACTAATGACTTCAGCACAAGAGAGCCTTCAGATGAGGCTGTTTTAATGGGCAGAACTTTTGCAAATTAATCAGCAAAAAACTTGTCAAAGTGGTGGTAATTGTAGCTAACCTATAAATATAACTTTGGGTAGATGTGCCGATGAGTTGGTTAGGTAGAGAACTAGAAAATTGCGAAATAGAAGAGTCTGCAACTCTTGATAGTAAGGTGACAGTTCAAGGACGGAAAACAGGTTATCCGCGCCCCCAACTGCGCCGGAGCAACTGGATTTGTCTCAATGGTCAGTGGAGATTTGCTTATGATGACGCGGGCCACTGCGTGCAGCCGATCGATATTTCTGAGTGGACTCACACTATAGAAGTGCCGTTTGCTCCCGAATCGGCAAAAAGCGGGATCGGCGACACGAATTTTCACGCCAACTGCTGGTATGAACGCGAATTTGACGTACCCCACACAGAAGGCAGAGTTCTCCTCCACTTTGGGGCCGTAGACTACCGCGCCCGCGTCTGGGTGAACGGTCAGTTTGTCATCGAACACGAAGGCGGACACACTCCTTTCACCGCAGACATTACAGCAGTTGTGAACCTCAACGGGCCGCAGCGGGTGACAGTCTGGGCCCAGGACGACCCGCAAGATTTGGAGCAACCGCGTGGCAAACAAGACTGGCAAATAGAGCCACATAGTATTTGGTATCCGCGCACGACCGGCATTTGGCAGACAGTTTGGGTAGAATTGGTGCCTCACACTTATATCGAGCGCATTCGCTGGACTCCCCAGTTTGAACGCTGGGAAATCGGTTTTGAAGCGTTTGTCGCGGGCGATCGCCAGTCGGGAATCCAGATTAAAGTTAAACTGTCGATCGGCTGTATGCTGCTGGTCAACGACACCTACGAAGTCATCAACGGCGAAATCCACCGCCGCATCGCCCTCTCAGACCCGGGTATCGACGATTACCGCAACGAATTGCTGTGGAGTCCCGAAAAACCGACATTAATCAACGCTCAAGTGCAGTTGTGGGCCGACGGCAAACTCCTCGACGAGGTTAAATCTTATACCGCCATGCGAACGGTCAGCATCCAGCGCGATCGCTTCATGCTCAACGGCCGCCCCTACTACCTGAGGCTGGTGCTCGACCAAGGTTATTGGCCGGACACCATGATGACTGCCCCCTCGGATGAAGCTTTGCGCCACGATGTCGAATTAGTCAAAGCAATGGGTTTCAACGGCGTCCGCAAGCACCAAAAAATCGAAGACCCCCGATTTTTGTACTGGGCTGACGTGTTGGGACTCCTAGTTTGGGAAGAAATGCCTAGCGCCTACCGCTTCACTCCCAAAGCCGTTCAACGGCTGACGCGGGAGTGGACGGAAGTCATCGACCGCGACACCAGCCACCCCTGCATCGTAGTTTGGGTTCCGTTCAACGAATCTTGGGGAGTTCCGAATTTAGTCGAAGCGGCAGCCCACCGCAACTACGTGCAAGCGCTGTATTTCTTGACAAAAACCCTCGATTCGACTCGCCCCGTCATCGGTAACGACGGCTGGGAAAGCATCGATACCGACATCCTGGCGATTCACGACTACGACAACAATCCGCAAACCCTAGCCAAGCGCTACGGGCCCGAAGTCCAGCTAGCCGATTTGTTCGATCGCGGGCGTCCCGGCGGGCGAGTCCTCACCCTCGACGGCCACCCGCACCAAGGACAGCCGATGATGCTGACAGAATTCGGCGGCATCGCTTGCGCTGGCCGCGAAAACCCTGATTTTTACCGGGTTTGGGGCTACGTGCGCGCGTCGGACACGGTGGAACTGCAAAGGCGCTACAGCGCGCTGTTGAAGGTGGTAAACCGAGTGGAAATGTTCAGCGGATTTTGTTACACGCAGTTAACCGATACTTTCCAAGAAGCTAACGGTTTGCTGTATGCCGATCGCACTCCCAAGTTTCCCCTAGAGGCGATCGCGGCGGCAACTCTCGGCTGGGATATTCCCGAAGAAAGTTCACAGCCGCAAGCTATTACTCAGTGTTAATTGGTGATTGGTCAAGGAAAAAGTAAAAATCTGAGATTTTTTTCTGATTTCATTTTGACTTTTGGCCGATCGATATACTTCTTACAAAAACACCCTTTGTAGTAAGGACTTTAGTTTTTTAGGATTGAAATCTAAGGAATTTAGTCCTGACTACAAACCTGAATGCCCCATTACCCATCCGATTGATGTTTCAAAGTTTTTTCATGGGCGGATTTGAATGTTCCACCCACAGAGTGCAATCTGGAAAACGCCTCGATGTCACAGCCGCCACCGGTCACGATAAATTTGCAGCAGCTGACTACCAACGCTTGCAGGATCAAGGCATTTACACAGTCCGCGAAGGCCTCCGCTGGCACTTAATTGAACAGTCGCCCGGAAAATACGATTTTTCCAGTTCCCTCCCAATCATCCGCGCCGCCCGCGACATGAAAATGCAGGTAATTTGGGATTTGTTTCACTACGGCTGGCCCGACGATATTGATATTTTCAGTCCCGAATTTGTGTCCAGGTTTGCAAGCATGGTGCGCGCTTTTATGGAAGTGCTAAGTGAGGAAACAGACCAAACACCTTTCGTGACACCTGTTAATGAAATTTCATTTATTGCTTGGGCCGGCGGCGATGTCGCCTACATCAATCCGTTTGCGAAAGGGCGGGGAGACGAGCTCAAAATCCAGTTAGTCAAAGCTGCGATCGCCGCGATAGAATCTGTTTGGGAAGTCAATCCCCGCACTCGCATCGTTCAAATCGATCCCACAATTAACATTATTGCTGACCCTGACAAACCGGAGGATCGGGACGCGGCGGAAGGTTATCGCTTATCTCAATATCAAGCTTGGGATATGTTGGCTGGACGTTTTCGACCGGAACTCGGCGGTAAGGAAAAATATCTCGATATTATTGGAGTGAATTATTACGATCGCAATCAGTGGATTCACAATGAAGACCCGATGAAATACACCGATCCGCTGTATCGGCCGTTTCGCGAACTGCTGCAAGAAGTGTTTGAGCGCTACCGTCGGCCCTTATTTATAGCAGAAACAGGCACTGAAGACGAGTTTAGACCTGTCTGGTTTAATTATGTGTGCAGTGAGGTAGTGGCGGCGATGAAAGCAGGAGTTCCGATAGAGGGAATCTGCTTGTATCCGATTGTCAACCATCCGGGTTGGGACGACGACAGGCACTGTTACAATGGTTTGTGGGATTATTGCAATGAATCGGGCGATCGAGAAATTTACCAACCTTTGGCGGATGAATTGCAGTTTCAAAGGCAGCAGATTGAACCGTTGCTGAAGTTGCAGAAGTGATAGCTGCGATCTAATTCTGTAGGGTGCGCTGCGGCGCACCTTAAGCTGTTAATCAAATTAATAGTCTGAGCTCGTGTCCGGTCGATCAACAGCAATATCTGAAAAAAGCCTTGAGCTGCTTCAAGAAAGCAAATAGCTCTACAACCGCTGGTCTCATTCTTCCCATGGACGGCCTTTGGCTTCCAACTCTGCCATTTTTTCCTTCCTTAGTTCATGTAAGGTTCTATTAGTCGAACTAAGCACTGCCCATTCATAAATATTTATAGAAGACCAACCAGTAACTTTCTTTCCCCAACTATTATAGGAGATTTCTTCCCCATTAAATCTGACAAATCTAGGATCAATTATTATAGCTTCAGAGCTTTCAAACTCTTTAATTTCAATGCTATCCCCAGCTTTGATTAATTCCCACTCAAACAACTGATCCATTCGAGGTAGCCAAGTTCTATTAAAGGCAGAATCAGTGGATATAATTTCTTCCTTGATTGTAGAACCTTCTCCGGCTAAACCCACGTAAAAATCATCCAGTTGTGCCGGAGGCAAAATTTTATCAATACTCAAAAAACCTTGCTCTCCTATAAAAACAGGAGTGATATTAAGACAGATTGCGTCTACCCCATTTGCAATCAACCAAGCAACAGCAGAAAGGGTTTGCTCATCAAAGGATGAGGCTATAAGTATTATTCGTTGTTTTTTGTTAAAGGTTTTGAGTGCGTCATTGCTTGACAAGAATTTATTCAACTCTCGTCTCGCTTTTTCACTAGGGGTCAAATCACCTAATTCATACTCATCTTTATGGATCTCGATATACGAACTATAGACCAACTCTACCAGGGATTCAGGTGTCGAAATTTTGGCATAACTCGCGGCATACCTGATAGCTTGAAATTCAAAAGGTTCTTTTCTGGCTTTGATGTCTTGTACGTCGCGTTTAATCTCGATTAGAACAATATTGCCATCTGCATCAATGGCAGTCAGGTCGCTAATCCCGTTACTCGCATTACGAACTTGTTGACCTACAACTAGAAGAGTTTGGTCATCCCCAAAGAGCAAATTGATGTTTTTGCGTAAGAACTCTTCAATATGTCTTTCCTGTAAGTTTAATTCTTTAAAGTTTCTAACTTTTATTTCTATTGCTTCGTTCCTTTGGATGCCACTGTGGTCGAAAGTAACAGGTATGTACATCGCACTCCCTTTGCTGCTATTAGCTGTCTAAGTGTTCAACTATATTGAGCCTATGTATCCGCTCAATAATCCGGGGTAAATCGCTCAACGATGCACCAGGAACCAAACTAAATAAAGCCGGTTTTTGCCGTGGCTGCGGGCTGTCACGCCTCTTCTGAGCAAAAACCCGGTTTCTGGCTACCCGTGCGTAAGTCCTAATAGCAATAAGGGCGGGCAATATGCCCACCCCACATACTAGATATCACTTGGATATCCGACTTAAATTTTCAATACCCCCAGGGGAATTCGAATCCCCGTCGCATCCGTGAAAGGGATGTGTCCTAGGCCTCTAGACGATGGGGGCGCGTTGCGTTTGCTTGTGTTCCGCACCTTTATTACCTTAACTAATCTTTCCCAATCTGTCAACTACTTTGGGAAACTTTTTTTTCTACTCGTCCCAAAGCTCGTCACAGTAGGCTTTGAGGATGGCGGCGCAATTACCGATCGCCCCGAGATGAGCAATTTCAAAGCCGTGGGTGTTCTGGGTGGGGAAAGCCAAACAAGCGGCGCGGGCTACGTGGCCGAACTTCATGGCGATCGAAGCATCGCTCCCAAAACCGCTAATTACCGCCAACTGCACCTCTACATCAGATGCTGCGGCGGCTGCGCGCAATTGGGCGTTTAATCCTTCATCGTAGACTCCGTAGCCGTCCTGAACCAGCAAAACCGGGTTTTCGCTGTCACGAATCGGGTATTCCGGCGCCAAAGGGCAAATTTCCAAAGCGATCAGCGCGTCCAACGGCTGGCGCTGCGTGAAATACAAAGCTCCGAGCGCCCCAACCTCCTCCTTCGCCGACGCTACCAAATAAACATTCACCGCAGGCTCTTTCAAACATTCCGCCAGAGCCAGCAAAATCGCCACTGAAGCCTTGTTGTCCAGAGTGTAGCTGGCGATCCAGTCCTTCAACCGCAGCGGGCGCTTGCGGTGCTTTCCCACCACCATCCGCGTGCCGGGTCGAATTCCGGCCTCGGCTAATTCCTCGGCGGTACACTTAGTCTCGATCCAGGCATTTTCCCACTTTAAAGAAACATCTTCCTGCTGAGCTTTCTGAGGAGATTCGTGAGAAACATGGCGGGAACCGAAGCTGAGAATGCCGCTAATTGTTTGCTTGTCTCCGAGCAAATCCACCACGCCTTCGCCGTAAACCCAAGGAAATGCGCCGCCCAATCTGCGGACTTCCACGCGGCCACTCTCGCCTATTTTTTTAACTAGGGCGCCAATTTCGTCTTTGTGGGCGGTAATGGCGATCGACTTTTCGGGATTGCGACCCTTAATTAGGGCGATCGCATTGTCCGCGCGATCGATCCAAGCATTCACTCCTAGGGCGGCGAATTTTTCCATCAACCGCTGGTTAATTTCCGACTCCGCACCGCTGGGTGAGTGCAGCATTACTAATTCTTCGATTGTTTGGAACAGGCGATTGAACTCTAACATTTTTGATTTTCGTTTTTAGGAGCGAATTTTGACATATATTAAAACAGATTTACTCTCTATTTCCCCGGCGGTACACTTAGTTTTTATTCAGGCATTTTCCCACTTGAAAGAAACATCTTCCTGCTGAGTTTTTTGAGGAGCCTAGGAATGAAGCAATTGGAGGCAGCAAAGGGCGATTGAGTAACAAGATTCATGCGAGCGCGTGGATGCGTTGGGCAATCCGTTGGGGTTTCACCTCACCCCCCGACAAACTGGTGACGCCAGCAGGAGGCGACCAACGGCAGCCGTTACTGGTGGTGGATACACTGCGGGCTAACAAGGGCTATGATCCAGATCAGCGTGTGATTGACCGCCTCAATGCCGAGGGGAAGACCACCGTGATTTCACCTCGTCGCAACTGCAAGACCCTGGAAACTTACGATGCTCAATTGTACAAAGCCCGTCATTTGATTGAGAACTTTTTTCCCAAGCTCAAGCAGTATCAGGCAATCGCGACGCGCTATCACCCTAGGGCGGTGAACTTTCCGGCGTGCGATTCTTCTGGCTGCTGCGGTCATCTGGTTGAATTGATGACACCCCCTAAATTAACTTGACAGTGCCGTAAACTAATATGCCTGACTTCTTGAGCACCTTCTTTTCTAATAATTTCATTCCTCACGGGCATTGTTACCTCTGGAAACCGGGGTTAGTCTGGCTGCACTTAACGTCAGATGCCTTGACTACCCTCGCTTATTACTCGGTGGCGGTTGCCATTGTTTACTTTACAAATGAGCGTAAGGATCTGCCTGCCCACACGGTGATGCTGCTGGTAGGTTTCTTTTTTATATTTGCCTTATGTGGCACGACGCACCTGATGGAAATAGTGACACTTTGGCACCCCATTTATTGGGTTGCAGGACTTATCAAAGCTGTCACTGGTGTTTGGTCTTTTTATACGTTCACCTTTTTACTTATTCCCTTAATTCCAGTGGCACTCGATACGCCCAGTCCAGCTCAACTTGCCCTTACAAACCAGGAACTAGAAGAGAGTCGCCGCCGTATCCAGGCGATTAATGTCGAGCTAGAGCAACGGGTGCATGAACGCACTGCCCAACTGGAAGCCTCTAATCGCACCAAAGACGAATTATTGATGCGTGAACAAATAATTCGGGCAGACGCAGAGGCCGCCAACCGTGCCAAGGATGAGTTTCTCTCGATTCTTTCTCATGAACTCAGAACTCCTCTCAACGCGATCTTAGGGTGGTCAACGATGTTAAGGCAGAAAAACCTGAGTGAGGATAAGGTGGCGCGGGCTTTGGAGACGATCGAGCGAAACGCGAAGTCTCAAGCCCAGCTCATCGAAGACATCCTCGATGTCTCTCGCATCATCACGGGTAAACTGCGCCTCCGAGTCCGTCCTGTCAACCTCGTGCCGGTGATTGAATCGGCGATTGAGTCTGTACACTTGGCGGCTGATGCAAAGTCAATTCGCCTGCAAAGCGTGCTCGATTCTGAAGCTGGCCCGCTCTTGGGTGATGCCGATAGGTTGCAGCAAGTTGTGTGGAATCTACTTTCTAACGCCCTCAAATTTACGCCTAAAGACGGGCGAGTCCAGATTCGTTTGCAGCGGGTTAATTCCCATGTTGAAATTACTGTCAGCGACACTGGAGCAGGCATCAGCTCCGACTTTCTACCGTTTGTGTTCGATCGCTTCAGCCAGCACGACAGCACGACAACTCGTAGTTATGGGGGCTTGGGTTTAGGGTTAGCCATTGTGCGTCAATTAGTTGAATTACACGGCGGGACTGTAACGGTAGTAAGTCCAGGGATAGGACAGGGGACGACCTTTACAGTCAAACTGCCCGTGATGATTATCCATCTACCACCCAGCGCTCCAGAGCCATTGAACTCGCTCGTCGAGGCGAATGGGAGGTTTCAGACCTCGCCGACCCTTGAAGGCTTACAAATCTTAGTGGTAGAGGACGAGGCTGACGCGCTAGACTTGCTGAGCACGATTCTCGAAAAGTATGGTGCTGAGGTCATGGCTGTGGCTTCGGTCAAGGAAGCCTTGACCATTATCGAAACCGCAACCGATCGCAAGCCCGATGTTTTAGTGAGCGATATTGGGATGCCGGATGAGGATGGCTACTCGCTGATCCGCAAGTTGCGTCAACTTGAAGCGCAGCGGGGCGGTAGGCTACCCGCGATCGCGCTGACGGCTTATGCCCGGAATGACGATCGTCAGCAGGCACTATTAGCAGGTTTTCAGATGCATTTAACCAAACCCGTAGATGCTGCTGAGTTAGTGGCGGTGGTGGCCAGCCTCACCGGACGTACAAGCAGGTGCTAAAACCCAAGTGTTCAAGAACAAATGTTGCGTTTGAGAATCATGGGCTTCTTGTCAGCTTGGCGAGAAGGCTAGGGGAGAAGGCAAATCAAGCTTGTGGGTGTTGTCTCCAGCACAAACCTCTGTTAGTGATTCAGGTAGCAGGTCTAGTGTATTTAGGATAGGAAGCACTGTGAGTAGTTGTCGAGTAGAGCCTGCATGAGTGCTATATTCTCTAATATCAATTCCGGTTGCACCGGAATGATATATTGAAAGAGCATCAAGAGTGCTACGAGGACAAGTCAGGCCTAAACGCCTCAAGTTAGAGCCTCATCAAACCTCCTCGCCCGTTTTCTAAACTTTATCGTCAAGCGTCAGACCCCATTGAACGGACACGCTACCAAATAATTTGGCTCTTAGCAACTCGACGGATTACCGAAGATGTCGCGGATGTCGCGGGTTACTGCCGTAACTCTATATATCGCGAACGTTCGCCGCTACAATCAATTAGGTGCTAATGGGTTGAAAGACAAACGTCATCAACATCCGGGTACTCAACCTTTACTTTCTGTGGTGGAACAAGCACAACTTTTGCAAACTTTACGAACTCCAACTGCTGATGGAGGATTATGGAACAGTCATAAAGTTGCTGAGTGGATGAGTAATTTACGCTTAGCGTCCAGGAGCGCGTACAAAGGGGTTGGGACTATCTACGTTCGTTGGAGTTTCGCTTACGGATACCCAGATCGAAACACGACCTTGCTGACCTTGAAGTCCAAGAAGCTTGGAAAAAAAACTGCGAGGGCAAGCTAAACGAATTCAACATTAGCATCCATTGGCAGCAGTAAAAGTGTGGGGAATGGATGAGCATCGTCTGGGATTAAAGCCAATAATTCGGCGAGTCTGGGTAGGGTATGGGGAGCGGCCCATAGCCAAGGTAAATTGGCGCTATCAATGGCTATGGTTATATGGTTTTGTATACCCGTCAACGGGAGAAACCTACTTTTGGATTCTGCCAAAAGTTAACATCCAGCTTTTCAACTTAGTTTTAGAAGATTTTGCTAGAGAATTGGGAGTGGGTCAAAATAAATACATCATCTTAACTAAAAACCTACGCTGGTTGGCATACTAGCCCACAAGTTATAGTTCCAGAGGGTCTAGACTTAGAATTTATGCCCTCTCATTCTCCCGAGTTACAACTTTCTCAGAACGTCTGTACCCTTTAGTTAATGAAGCAATTGTCAATCGGTCATTTCAAAATCTTGATGAATTAGAAGAAGTATTATTTCAACTTTGCCAAGTTCTGCTGAAACAATCTTCTTTGATTAAACGAATTACTTGTTTCCATTGGTGGCTTACAACCAAAGCTATATCATTCGGGTGCAACCGGAATTGATATTACTTGTTGCCATTGGTAGCCTACAACCAAAGCTATATCATTCGGGTGCAACCGGAATTGATATTAAGTGCAGATTCATAGTGAATTGGTATCATAATTGTCAAAAAAAAATTATTTCTGATCGGAAAATACTTAGGGGGTTGAAACGTTAAAACTACAAAATTATTGGCTCAAAAATAGACTTCTCCTTTCTCTTTTTATCTCCTCCCATCACCTCAAGCAATCGATCGACTACACGCCTCCAAGTAAAATTTTCAGCCACAAAAGCCGGACCCGCAACCCTCGCTTTCGCAGCGATTCCAGGCTGTTCGATCGCTCCTTGCATCAAATCAGTCAAATGTTCCCACTCCGGAGCTAAGATAAATAAGGTTTCCCCGTCACTCACCACAGCCGTAAATTTACTCTCAATCCGCTGTGCAAAGTTCGAGCCCGTAAAATCATCCGTAGGACCCCCCGCAGTGCAAATAACAGGCAAACCGCAAGCTGCAGCTTCCAACACCGGCAGATTAAAACCTTCTGCCAAATACGGAGAAACATAAGCATCAGCAGCTTGGTAAAACTCTGCTATTTGAGCAAAAGATAGCTGGCTACCAGTATAAATTAATCTCGGTAAAACCCTCGCTCTTTCGGCATCGTTGAGGACAACTCGGCAGGCTTCGGCAATCTCATCTCTGGACGGATAAAGCACTTCTGAACCTTTTAAAACTAATCTCGCATCTGGATATTTGTCAACTACCGCAGCAAAGGCTTTTAATAAAGGGCGAATACCTTTGCGATCCGTTTGCCCTCCGATGTTTAAAAATATAAAATAGTTTGACCAGCCGAAGCTTTGGCGCAGTGATTGACGCCGATCGCCCGCAGCAGGATAATAAATCTGAAGATCGACTCCCAAAGGTACGACGGCAATGCGATCTTCCTCAACTCCGCTGCGAATTAAGCCAGCTTTTGACCAAGCTGAAGGTGTAATAATTTTTGTTTCTGAGTTAACCGCAGTTTGGGCGATCGACTTAACACCCATCGCCTGTAATACTGTACTGGTAACAATCCCCCATTCTGTCGCTGCAAATATCCAAGTTTGAGCGCTGCTGGATGCCGAGAAGTCCCACGGGCAGTACATTCGCAGCGTAACATCGGCTGACTGATTTACCGCAGGGCTCTTAATGCTGCGAAGTAAGGTTTCATTTGGGCTATCGAACAAGCTAATTTTCGTCTCCCAAGCTGCGTCAATGTAGGGCATATCCCGGTGGAAAAGCTCAATTTGGCTTCGCGGGCGGTCGAGCATTTCCAGCAGTTGAAATTGATTGGCTACACAATAGGAATGATAAATAAAACGCCAGCCTTCAACAATAATCTGCAATTCACAGCTCCCGCTTTTGGAATTAAAAATTAACCTAATAATCAAAAATTGGTAATTAGTAATTAGCCAGCCGAAATTACCCATTACCAATTACTAATTACCAATTCCTTACTTAATCACTTGCCAATCCATAATCCGCCACTGTCCCTCTTGACGGATCAAGTCGTAACGCACGCGCAGGTTTTCGTTGCGGGAAGAAACGAGCTGAGAACGATCGAACACTTCGGCTTTTTCCGCGACTTGGGCTTCTACTTGAGCGCGATCGGGATTAGTCGGATTCGTCTTAACTCCATTAACTTGCAGCTTGTGTACATAACGCTGGTGCGCGTTGTTTCGCTGTTGAGCTTCTGCCATCAATTGCCAGCGAGACAAAGCCGGTTCTGTCAGAACTTGCTTTAATTCTTCGACAGCGTGATTGGGGCCCAAAGCCGCTGCTTTCGCCGACAGCCAGCTTTGAACTATTTGTTCGGCTGATTCCTCAGTGATTTCTCCCGACACTGCGCCTGCGGCGCTCGGCTCTGGGACCGCGGCCAAGGCAGGGATTTCTAGGGGCGGTTCTTCTAGACGGACGAGGGCTTGCTCTCCTTGGAGGGATGGGCCCGATAAAGCTTGCATCGCGCTAGCCAACAGACTGAGTATTAACCACAGGAGTAACAGGCTCAGGACACCTGCGACTAGAAACAAAGCCAGCCTGTTTGGAGGCATGGACTTGACTTGGGCGGTAAGTTCTGCTGCCTTGGTGCGCGCTCGATCGACCAAATCCCCATTTAGCCCATTGCCGGTTGCTCCGCTGCGCCCTGAATGTTGGCGTCTGCGTTGTTTGGAAGTCGAGTCTACGGGGTGTGGGACTGTCGCTATCGGGATAGAGACGGGGGCAACAGCGCTGGGCGCAGCCACCGTTGCCTGGGATTTCGCGCCCGATCCTGCGGTGGAAGCCTCGCCTGGTACAGGGGTCAAGGTGACCGTGCTGGCTCCCTGCTTGGCTGTGGGTGGCTGTGCGGGTATGGCAGCGGGCGAGCGGCCTGCTGTGGGTTGCAGTCGCGCTGGGGGCTTGCCGGAGCGGGGCTGCACGACGACCCATTCGTTGGCGGTTTCTGCGTCCTGTGGCAAAGCTTCTAGGTAAGCTTGTACTTTCGGGTCGGCAAAGTATTCTTTCAAGGACACAGACTCGTTGGCCAAGTCGCGGAAGTGGGGAAACACTTCTTCTTGTAGCCAATGTTCGGCGTACAAGCACAGTCCGGGCAACAAGTCGGGTGAATCTTGGGAATGTTCGCGAATGAATGCCAGGGGCTCTTTTTCCGAACTCAGTTCGAGGGATCGGCTGGCTTCTTCTGTCTGGCCCAGCAGCAGGGAACAGACAGCTTTTTCCAGGTGAACGTCTTGGCGGCGACCGAGCTGCATCAGCATCAGCTTGGCCCGACGGATCATCGATGGCTGTCTGGCTGCAAATCCTTGGGCTAACAGGGTGTAGACCGAGAGGTAAGTGGCGACTGCGGAAGGGCGGCCGGCTTCGGCTTCAAATAGCGCCTGCTGCTCGCTGCTGGTTAGGTGTTTACGCATTTGCTGCACGAACCGGAGGAAGTCTTCTATTCCTAAACCCGATCGATCGTCTCCCGATCCGTCGATGCCGCCTCGTTCTTGAAGCATTTCTCGCAGGATTTGCAGTCCCCGACGACGCTCGGCGACTTTTTCTTCGGGAAGGGATAGTAGCTCTAAAATGTTGTACGGACGGAGTTTGTAGATGTCGGCTTGCATTTCACCCCTCACGCTTGCAAATAGGCTTTCGCGCAGCAGCAATTCTTGACCTGCTTCTAATGATTTTGCGGCATTTTCGTACTGACCTTGCTGCCACTGTTCGCGGCCGAGTTCTAGACAGGCAAGGCTGACAGTTAAAACTATATCTGGCCGCACGAGCTGAGGGTCGCCGAAACGACCTTCTGCGATCGCGATGCTGCCATTGTTAAGATACGGGCGACCCAGCTTCTGTACGAGTTCGTATTCCCCCAGTTCTTGCAGTACGAGCAGGGCTCCTACGAATTGGTTGTCATCGATTTCAATACTTGGAGTGTGGGGGTCGGGAGCAGCATCTAAAGTCTTGGACTCTGGCGGAGCGGTTTCTCCTGCCTCTTGCAGGAAGGTGGCTGTGCCTGCTGAGGTTTTTGACCTCTGGTGCTTGGCTTCGAGTGCGGCTTCCGACTCTCGATCGTAAGTTTTGGCTAAAAAACTGGCATCGTAAGCTTTGCGCCCCTCTGAGTCTGACAGAACGGCGCAGGCTTCATCGAGCAGTTGTTTGCGGGCGACGATCGCAACTTCAGAATACTCCCTGCGCGGGAGCTGTAAAGTTCGATCGCGGTGAGCCTGCTGCAACTGTTCGGCAGTAGCTTGAATCGGTAGACCCAAAATCCGGTAGTAATCTAGTGGAATTAACACTGTCCACTTCCCCAAAGCGCTAGCAACTGAATTAGCCTATCTTAAGTGAGATACTCCCGCAAACCCAATCAAAAATTCTGGTGTTGGCTTCCAACCGCTCAATTCACGGTATCTTGGACTTGCCGTAGAGATACTCTGACTTTTTTCCCTCTACAGCGTTTTACAGTGAGGAAAATGCCACGCCCCACTGCCCGTCAGCTACCCGTCAGCTAAAGGAGTGGTTTGACTTGCAGAGCATTATTCGGGTTTGAGAGTAATGGAATTATATCATTTGTTGGCATCGGTTTTAGATGGGAGTTGGTTCTCCAAGTCCCGGCAAGCCTCTCCGCCTGCCAAACTCATTTTAACAATTGGTGAACTGCTGTACAAAAAAGGTACGATCGTTTTCTGCTGCGGTTGTGTCCCATCTCGGTTTAAATTTAGATGTCTAGGAAGCCGATCGTCGGGTATTAATTATTTATGGTTCAGGAACGGACTTTACCAGTTTTTGACGCGCAAAGCGTAAACCTTTCTCGGGATGAGGGCTTGATGCTCTACGAGGATATGGTGTTGGGGCGCTATTTTGAGGACAAGTGTGCTGAGATGTACTACCGGGGCAAAATGTTTGGTTTTGTCCACTTGTACAACGGTCAGGAAGCTGTCTCTACTGGCGTGATTCGATCGATGCGCCGGGATGATACCGATTATGTCAGTAGTACCTACCGCGATCACGTTCACGCTTTGAGCGCGGGTGTGCCGGCGCGGGAGGTAATGGCGGAGTTGTTCGGGAAGGAAACTGGTTGCTCGAAGGGCCGCGGCGGTTCGATGCACATGTTTTCGGCCGAACACCGACTGTTGGGCGGTTATGCTTTTGTGGCTGAGGGAATTCCTGTAGCTACGGGGGCTGCTTTTCAATCGAAGTACCGGCGCGAAGCTTTAGGGGATGAGAGTTCCGATGGGGTAACTGCTTGTTTTTTTGGCGACGGTGCTGCCAATAACGGTCAGTTTTTTGAGTGTTTAAATATGGCGGCTTTGTGGAAGTTGCCGATTATTTATGTTGTGGAAAACAACAAATGGGCGATCGGGATGGCCCACGAGCGAGCTACTTCTGACCCGCTGATTTACAAGAAAGCTCATGCTTTTGGCATGGCTGGCGTCGAGGTTGACGGGATGGATGTTTTGGCGGTGCGGGAAGTGGCGAAGGAAGCTATAGCGCGGGCGCGCGCCGGCGAAGGGCCGACTCTGATCGAGGCTTTGACTTATCGCTTTCGCGGGCATTCTTTGGCCGACCCTGATGAGTTGCGTTCTAAGGAAGAGAAGGAATATTGGTTCCCTCGCGATCCGATTAAGAAGTTGGCTGCTGATTTGATCGATCGAACTTTGGCAACTGCTGAAGAATTGAAAGAGATCGATAATAAAATTGAAGCAGTAATTGATGATGCAGTCGATTTTGCGGAGAAAAGCGCTGAGCCAGATCCTAGCGAATTGTATCGGTTTATCTATGCAGAAGATGAGTAAGCAGTTGTGCATTTAACTTGTATGTTTAGGGCGGGCAGGATGCCCACCCCACAAGAGTGATAGCTCCCCGTAGGGACACGGCGAAAGCTTTTGTCCCTACTGCACTTCATAAACCTGCGATAGGCTGTAAGACTTACGCACAGACTCTACTTGTAGGGTGCGCAGTGCGCACCTTACTATAAATTCAAGCTAGAATCAAAGGTAGACTTTCTAGACGAAAAGAGAGGCGATGTGATAAATCTCGATCGCAATCTAACTCAAGCCAGCAAAAATATGGGTGCAGTTCGAGTCAAAGTCAAGCTAACGAATGCCATTAATGAAGAGTTAGTCAAGAGAGGATTGCTCAATCCAAATCTGTTGCGCATCTACGAAGCAGAAGCACTCATATATACTGGTGCAGTACGCACAGCTATTCCTGTAGAAGTCTGCGAACACTTGGGTTTAAGAATTAGGAGTCACGAAATAGAAAAATATGCTGATGGCAGGCAAGAAACTGTAGGGTTGACTGGGCCTGTTATTATTGAAATAGAAGGGCGCGAAACGATTGAGGCGGGAATGGTTTTAGGCGATATGGTGCTAATCGGCCAAACTGTGTTAGAAACTTTAGATTTGCTAGTAGATTGCAAAAATTAGTGTCTAATTCCCAATCCCGAAAATCCCGAAAGGCCTGTATTGAGAGTTTAATATTAAATCCAGCTTAAATACCTCTTTTATTTGTAATGTTCGAGTGCCTATAGGGGGAGGATGCCAGCATTTTTAATCCGCAGAAATTAAACTATTTACGGAGGTTTTTAGTCGTAGACCCATTCTTGAAACTCATTTTGATTCATTGGCGACGGCTTCATCATTATACTTAGTAACATATGTTTTTCATAGTCCCAATTCGAGGAAGTTTTAGAACTAGGAAACCATTTATCCACTAGCAATAAAGTTGCTCCAGACCTTTTACATTTATAGTCAAGTTAACGCTTGAATTCGTAATGTAAAACTATAGTTCGGATATTGACCCAGCCCGCTTCTGATGAGCCATCATGCCTTTGACGTTTAACCCACATTCGGCACCCTGAACTGTCACACTAGGAATTTTCGGAGTTTGGCGAAATTGAACTGGCGCTCGCAAGTCCAATTTCCCACTTGCGTGTATAAAAAGTGACTATTTTGGTTCACAAAATTCCACAAAAACTGATTGTGACAGTGGAGGGTGCGGAATGTGGGTTTAAGTTTTTAATCTTAATTACCTTGAAATTTTTAGCCAAATAAGTTTTTAATTTCTGAATATAAAAGAATGGAATACCAGCTATTTGTGCGTAAATTTGGCTAATTTTATTGTAAGTTTTGCGTTAGTTTTGGGAATCTTTTACCTGTTTTGATGCTTGCTGTAAAGTAGCTAGCTTGGCTTGCACACTGGCTATTAACGGTTTTGTTGCATCAAAAACTTACCGATTTGACAGCGTGGTCGCATATTTAATACCTACGTCGATTCCTACAACTGCTTCAGATTACTTAACAGGTAAACGTTCCGCGTCAAAAGAGAAGGATACTTTCCCAGCGACTTCCTTCTTTGGATATCGTGAAAGTTATAGACACAAAACTACATTTAAGTGCCTCGTAAAGTCGAAACTTTCCCAAGGTGGGAATCTTAATTGTGCTACCAGGACTTAGCAGAACTTTGACGCTAGATGGTTCAACCGTAAAAGACTGACCATCCCGGCGACTAACAAATTTTGGATAACCTGCTTTCCCGGAACGATGTCGACTAAACGCATCTTTCAAGTCAATCAAAGAATTTTGATAAACTCGACTAGACAACTGGTTTATCTAAACGAATTTAGGTTGTTTCTTGAGGTGGTTGGTGAGAACTTTTTTGACTTAGTTGAGTACCTTTGAGTCTTAAAGCTTCCCCTCGCTATGCATTGGGGTTGGCAAGCTTAATCCAAAATTAAATACTGCGCGCCGAAATCCTACGTGTTTTGCCATCAAGGTCGCTTCATTGTTATTCAATTTTAGCGATCGTTTGACGCCAAACATAGTTAAACTTACTTGGAGGTCTTTACTTGATCAACTATAGAGGAATCCGAACAAGGGTCTACACCCTCTACAATATTTTTAACTTTTGCTTTATATTTTCGCAGGGCGTAGAGGCGGGAAGAAAAACAGTGGATTATTGAAAGCAAGTCTTGAGTCAATTCTTCATGCGGTGAAAGGCTTTCGGCGTTGGCGACGATAATCGTCCCGCCATTCCACTGTAGAATTTGCTCGACCAGTTCAAAACCAAATCGGCACAGCCTATCTTGATGAGCCACGTAAAGCACCCTGACTTCGCCTAGTATCGCCCATTGTAGGATTTGCAGGAATTTGGGACGTTTGAAATTGAGTCCACCCCCAATCTCCTGAATGGAGTCTGTGATAGCAACTCCTTGCGCCAAGCAGAATTGTTCCATAGCTTGTGTCTGACGAAGTAAGTCTTGTTTTTGTCCGGGGGACGAGACGCGACAATATACGATCGCTCGATTGGGTGGCGTTTTACCGGTCTTTAGGTTCCGGACTATATTTAGGTGAGTTTCTGAATAAACACGCTGGTTGCCCAGTGTTCTCTCAGGGATTAACTTGCCTTCCCTTTCCCAGCGCCGTAACGTAGAGCTTGAGACTCCCACTAATTTTGCGAATTCTGCCACTTTCCACATAGAACTTTATCTCGGCGAATAACTATGGATAAGTTTAGCAAATTATTGGACACTTAAGTCTTGCTCAAATACCATAGTAGGTCCTAATCATAAGGACGATCGCATTGGGTGAGTGGCATCTCCTAGTAACGTGATTTTCTCTATCCCCCCATTGGGATACTGGTTCCAGATCAAAGACGCCTGTTTCCACGATGTTGGTAGGATTCAGTTGCTCGAATAACCCTTTCAACAATGGACATCCATGGGTCAAAAACTTGCAGAACCATCTAAAAGTAGTTGCCTTTGGAATATAATAATCAAGCTGAAGATCGATTCTGAAAATTCCCTGAGCTTGTCAGAACCAAGCTTATATTTAAATAATTTTGGTTGAACCCTTACCATGTCCCTCGACTTCTCAAGTCCTAACTTATTTCTTTTATCTGCTATTCCTTGATTGATAGAAGCGTAAACGCCACAGAAGTCGGCGCGAAAGAAACACAGTAAAACCCCGACTGGACACTCTCAGTTACAAGTTTGTTAAATATTGCTATCCCAGGAACTTTAGCCCAAAAACCATTCCCGGCTGAAGCTTTTACGCTAGAGCTTTCGGGTAATTCCAATGAAGCACTTATTAATTTGGTCACTAGATTTCTGACATAAATAGCAAAGAAATGTCTATTAAAATTGTCATTACTGACAAATGGATATTTGCAATTTTTTTCAAGGGACTCTGTAAGCGCCTGAATCAATAATTAATGTTGCGTCTTCAATTTAATTATCGTGCCTCACCAACAGCTTTCAAATATTAGCTGTGGCGCTAACCGTTAATTATACCGCAACTGCGGTATAACATTCTATAATAGGTGTTAATAGCAGCAAACAACCACAAGATTAGCCGATCTCCCATCCTGTATATTGCCCCAAGTACAGCGCCACTGCTAACCCACAAATCTCCCTTGCAGAAAGTAGCACAAACGTGATACGGTATAAGCTTGTGTCCAAATAACACCAGTTCATGCCAAAACTCAAAACTCGCAAAGCAGCCGCAAAGCGCTTTAGAGCGACCGGCAGCGGTAAGATCGTGCGCCGCAAAGCTTACAAAAGCCACTTGCTACAGCACAAAAGTTCAGCTCGCAAAAGCCGTCTCTCTAAGCTGGTCGTCATCGACGAGACCAACGACGCTAACGTGCGGTTAATGCTTCCATACTTGTAAAGTTTAACGGAAATTAAAGATGACACGGGTAAAACGCGGTAATGTCGCCAGAGCGCGCCGCAAAAAAATTCTCAAATTAGCCAAGGGTTTCCGAGGCGCACAGTCCAAACAGTTCCGCACAGCTAACCAACGGGTGATGCAGGCCCTGCGTAACGGTTATCGCGATCGCAAAAAACGCAAACGCGATTTCCGCCGCCTGTGGATTGCTCGGATCAATGCCGCATCGCGCCAGCACGGCACGAGCTACAGCAGACTGATCGGCAATATGAAAAAAGCCAACATCGAAATCAACCGCAAAATGTTGGCACAAATGGCGATCATTGACCCAGCCACATTCGGTAAAGTCGTGGAAATGGCTAATCGAGCCGGAGCCTGAAAGTTCGCTTGATTTTCAGAATGCAGAAAGCAGAAGTAAGAAAGATTTAACAGTCTGCCAGAGAAGGAAAACTCCTGATAAATCTAGGAGGTTGAGACCAAATTTCCTTCTTTGTTCTTACTTCTGGGCTCTTGCTTTTTCAGAAATCGCGATCGGACCTGTCGATCGCTATTTCCGTGTTTTTTATACAGTTGCAGAGGCAAATGTCAGAGATTGCTAACGCCTTAAAATAAATAAGACCTTCCAGAAACCTACCTAATTTTAAGAAAAACATGGATAGTAATTTGCTCATTGTTTACCTGACAGTTCTGCTCGCTATACTCGGCAGCACTTCCTGGTTTGTGGTGCGCCAGATTCTTAAAACTCGGAAGCTGGAAATGTCTCTCGAACGCTTAGAAAATAAGCTGACAGTAGAAAGAGGAACAGCACAGGAATACTACGAATTAGGAAGTATCTATGTAGATAAGAAGCTTTACTCCCAAGCGATCGTACTGTTTCAAAAAGCCCTGAAAGCCAAAGACTTGGAAGGCGAAGAAAATCAAGCTGTTATTTACAACGCCCTCGGTTTTGCACACTTTGGCCAAGAACAGTACGACATCGCAATCCGCCACTACAAAGAAGCCCTGAAGTTACAACCAGAATACGTTACATCTCTCAATAACCTGGGTCATGCCTACGAGCGAAAGAAATTAACAGCTCAAGCTTTGGAAATGTACGAACAAGCTCTCGCCTGCGATCCAGACAATACCACGGCAAAACAGCGAGTAGAGTCTCTCCGGAAGCGTTTGGTCATCTATAATTGAGCGCCCATGTTAGGAGCAATAGAGATCCCCCAAACCTGGTTTCATTCAGAAACCGGGTTTTTTCTTCACATAGTCCCAGATACTAAACTATCCAACACATTAATGGGTTAGTTTTTAAGAACAGGAATTCCGAGTCAAGCTCGATCGCACATCGTCCCAGCACTTTAAATTAATGTCAAGATAAAAGCAGTACCTGCAATACCGGTCAGTCCTAACAATAGAAGGAGGAGAACGTAGTGACATCAATTCTGGTTGTCGAAGATTCGTGGTTGACTCGCAGGGTAATCTGCAAAATTCTCCGAGCAGAAGGATACGAGACTTGGGAAGCATCCAGCGGCCCCGAAGCTCTAGAACAGCTCGGCACTAAAACCCCAAACTGTATGCTATTAGATCTGCTGATGCCAGAAATGGAAGGTCGGGAAGTCCTGCAAGCCATGCGCGATCGAGGATATAAAATTCCAGTGATCGTAATTACCGCAGACATCCAAGCAAGCACCCGCTCCGAGTGCATGGAACTCGGAGCCATGGCAGTCATTCACAAAATGCCCAACTCAGACGAACTGATCGGATGGATCAAAAAAGCTCTCAGTGTCAGCGAGGAGAGCACCCAATGAAATTAAGCACTCGACAGCTTGATGCTTTGCAGGAACTCGTCAATATCGGGATCGGTCAAGCCGCAGGGGTTTTGAACGATATGATCGACTCCCCGATTCGCTTGCAAATCCCCTACCTTCAAATTCTGACTCCCATCGACGTGGAAGAAGAATTAGAGCAGCACCTCAACGGCGAGCAAATCGCCGCTGTCCAGCTCAAATTCACAGGCTCCTTTGGAGGCATTGCCCAGCTAGTCTTTCCCACCAACAGCGCTGCCCTGCTGGTGACAATGCTTACAGGGGAAGAAGGAACTCACGATCTCGATTCAGTCAAAATTGGTACGCTGAGTGAAGTGGGAAACATTGTAATTAATGGGGTTATGGGTGCAATCAGCAACGTGCTTCAGCAGCGCCTGAATTACTCAATTCCCACTTATAGCGAAGGGACGATTTCTAGTTTGCTGATATCTGGCGGTTTAGCTACTGATACAGTTGTTTTATTAGCCCAGACCAGCTTCATGATTGAAAGGCTTCACATTGAAGGAGATATCATTCTTATTTTCAATGTTAATTCCTTTGACACCTTGTTGACTGCTATCAATCAACTTGCCGGGGGTCTATGATTGAGGAGAGCAAAAGTATTAAGGAAAAGTTTGGGGTTCTCGACAGCGTACCAGTCGGCGCCTGCTTGCTCCAAGATGATTTTGTGGTGCTGTTTTGGAACACTTGTCTGGAAGAGTGGACTAAAATTCCACGCAGCGAAATATTGGGGACAAAGATCACAACCCATTTTCCTCACTTGAGTCAGTTAAAGTACGCCACTCGCTTCAAGCAAATCTTTGCAGGAGGCCCGCCAACAATTTTTTCTTCTCAAATTCACAAACACCTGATTCCGGCAACTTGGCAAGACGGTCAGCAGCGAATTCAGCAAACTACAGTGACTGCTGTGCCGGCCCTAGAGGCTGGCATAGAAGAACAGGAGATTAGAGACTGGGTTCTCCACACTCTTGAGTTAAAACCAGATGGTACTGTCGGAGTCGGATCACCAAGAAGTGCTTTTTTGTCTAGGGAATCTCCACCCTCAGTTTCGTCATCAATATGGCCGGGGGTGAATTCCCCATCGTTCTACGCGCTGCTGGTGATTCAAGACGTGACCGACCTCACCCACCGCATCCAAGCTTACCGCACAATGCGGGATCAAGCTTTGGAAGAAGTGCAAGTGCGGCAGCGGGTGGAGGAAGAATTGCGATCGAGTCAGCATTTCATCCAGCAGATTGCTGACGCGGCGCCTTATTTGCTCTATATCTACGATTTGACCGAACAGCGAAACGTCTACGTCAACGGTCAAGCTTCTAAATTGTTGGGCTACAATCCCCAAGAAATTTTACAGATGCAAACTGCTTGGTATTCCAGTTTGGTGTACCCAGAAGATTTGCCGAGGCTCAAAGCCCACCAGGAAAAATTTCCCTCGACCCAAGACGCGCATATTTTGGAGTTGGAATATCGCCTCAAACATCGATCGGGCGAATGGCGCTGGTTTCGCTGCCGCGACCAAGTTTTCGCCCGTACAGCCGACGGCTGCCCCAAACAAATTTTCGGCACCGCTCAAGATATCACCGAGTACAAGCGGGCAGAAGAGGCGCTAAGGCAGCAGAACGAACGAGAACTGCTGATGGCGACGATTACTCAGCACATCCGCCAGTCTCTGGATTTGGGCGAAGTGCTCAGCACGACAGTGACAGAAGTACGTCAGTTCCTTCAGGCCGATCGAGTGATGATCGTGCGCTTTAACCCCTGTACCGGCAGTCTCTGCGCCGGCCCGGCGACGGGGGCGGTGACAGTGGAATCTGTAGCTCCCAACTGCCCGCCGATGTTGGGGGAAACCCTGGAAAATTTCTGTTTTGACCAGTTCTATCTCGAAGCGTACCAACATCGAGCGATCCGACCGATCGCGGATGTTTTGGCCGCCGAGTTGCCGCAATATCAAATTGACTTGCTCGCACAATTCGCCGTGAGAGCTTATTTGGTTGTGCCTTTAGTCCAAGGAGATGATTTGTGGGGGCTGCTGATGGCCCACCAGTGCAGTCCCCGGCAGTGGATGCAGTTGGAAGTAGAGTTGCTGTCTTCTCTGGCCACCCAGTTGGCGATCGCCATCAAGCAAGCAGAACTATACCAGCAGTTGCAAGCCGCCAACCTCAAGTTAGAGCGCTTGGCCAGTTTAGACGAACTCACACAGCTAGCAAACCGCCGCCGATTCGATCAGTATTTAGAAATGGAGTGGCGCAGACAAGTCCGGGAACAAACGCCTCTGTCCCTGATTCTCTGCGATATTGATTCTTTTAAAAGTTACAACGATACCTACGGGCATCCAGGGGGAGACGAATGTTTGCGGCAAGTCGCCGCGGCGATCGGCAATGCCGTCAATCGCCCCGCCGATTTAGTAGCTCGCTACGGAGGCGAAGAATTTGCCGTTATTTTGCCAAATACCGCGATTCAAGGCGCTGTGCTGGTAGCCGAACACATAGAACTCAAAATCGCAGCTTTGCAGCTTCCTCACGCTGGTTCTCAGGTGAGCCAGTACGTCACTCTCAGCCTGGGCGTAGCGAGTATTGTTCCTGCATCTGAATCGGGAGCCGAAATTCTGATTGCCGCAGCCGACCAAGCGCTTTACCAAGCTAAACGACTTGGGCGTGCTCGTATCCAACTTTACCAGCCTGATCCTGCTGGCAAGGGGAATGGGACAGGCACTTCAATACTTCCTCTAGATTTTTCTATACCCAATACTAATTTACCCTCTCCCACTAGCGCTTGACGAATTGCCATATTTGTGGGTTCAGAGTAGTTATACCACTCCGCAAAAAAATGCACCTGTCCGCGCGTGATCCAAACCCTGATATCCCTCTTCTGTCAGTCTGCGAATTAAAGAAGTAAGAAATAAGCTGCTCAAGCATAAAAATAAAAGGGTTGGAATGGATTTATTGGAGCAATTAAATCGTGGAACCCAATCAATAATACCATTTTTTTAAATACTGCTATAGATAAATAACGTCAGTTCGGGATAAGCCAGGAAAGGGAGAAGCCAGTTAAGCTGAAGATTGTCAAACCAATTCAGCAAGCATC